>CAVKXR010000329.1:0-2001 GCA_963660275.1 Oscillospiraceae bacterium | reverse complement strand
CTATTATGCGAAGTTCCTGAGTGCAGGATTTTCCGTGCGGATGTACGGCGGAAACATCGACGACCGCTATTCGATGATTTACCAGAGATACCATACGCATCTGAGGCTGCATTTCGTGATGGATTCGACCTGGAGCTTCTACGCTTCGCCGACTTTCGGATTCGAATCGACGAGCCTTTCCGAAATCCGCAACACGGACGGCTCTCCGTCGAACCGTTTCGGCGTGACCGAAGAGGAAAAGAAAAGCGCGGTCGGTTGCGACAACGAGTACAGTCTCGACGGCTTTTCCGGCGGAATGGAATTCGGAACGGGATTTCGCTTTGCGGCGGACTGGGCCTTGAACGGAGGATTCGGGCTGGAATACAATGTGGCGAATGTCGGTCAGCTGTCTCTCTCCCTCGGGCTCGGATTCAATCTGCGGAACCACTGGGACTACCTGAAGAACCATTTTCTCGGCGGCTGGCTCGTACTGGAATTTCTCGCGCACAACTACTTTTCGGAAAGCTCGAATTCCTGGGGAGAGGCCGTTTTGCTCGCCTTTATCCTGAACATTTGACGGATTTTTCTTTTTTTGCTAAATTTGGGTTCCCCATGCAAGTGGGGCCCTCCTGTGTCCATGGTGGGCGCGGGCTGAAGTCCAAAGGGATATTATGAAACAATACGAGACGATGGTGGTCCTCGATGCCATGCTCTCCGATGACGTGATCGCGTCCGAAGTGCAGAGCTTTGCCGACAAGATTACCGCTGCGGGCGAAATCGTTCGTCGCGACGACTGGGGCAAGCGCAAGCTCGCTTACGAAATCAACCACAAGAGCCACGGCTACTATGTGATTTTCTACTACAAGGCGGAAGCCTCCGTGATCGCCGAGCTGGAACACATCTTCAAGCTCGACGAAAACGTTCTCCGCTGGATGACCCTTGCGGATTATCCGATGACGGAAGTTATCTACGACAAGAACCTGAGCCAGACCGAAGACGTGACTCCGATCGACGCTGAAGAAGGAGATGCAGAATAATGGCTTTCGAAGACAAGAAGAACAATTCTCGCGTTCGCCGCAAGAAGACCTGCTGGTTCACCGAGAACAAGATCGAATTTATCGACTACAAGGACGAAAAGGTCCTTCGCCGTTTCATTTCCGAACGCGGCAAAATCATCCCGCGCCGTATTTCCGGTACGAGCGCCAAGTATCAGCGTATGCTGGTCGAAGCGATTAAGCGTGCCCGTCACATGGCAATTTTGCCGTTCGTCGCAGATACGTTGCGCTAAGGAGTAAAAATGGAAATTATTCTTAAAGCCAATGTGCCGAATCTGGGCAACATGATGGATGTGGTCAAGGTAAAGAACGGCTATGCGCTCAACTACCTTTTCCCGAACAAGCTCGCCATCCGCGCTACGGAAGAAGCAAAGAAGAAAATCGCCGAAAACCGCGAAGCGATGGAAGCCCTCTTTAACAAGGAACTGGGCAAGGCTCGCGAAGTCGCCGCAAAGCTCGCCGAAATCACCGTGAACCTTTCCCGTCGCGTCGTCGAAGGCGAACGTCTTTACGGTTCCGTGACCGCAGCGGATATCGCGGACGAAATCACGAAGCAGGGCGTGAAGGTTACCCGTGCGCAGATCGCGCTTGCGGAGCCTATCAAGCAGCTCGGCGTCTATCCGGTTGCCGTGAAGGTCTTCGGGGATGTTTCCGCAGAAGTGAAGGTCTGGGTCGTCAAGGCCGACTAATTCAGTTCTAGGAACTTTTCGCGCAAGCCGCCCTCCGGGCGGCTTGCGCTGTTTTAAATGCTAGGGGAAATGTTACGAAATCTGGATTTTTGTGTAGATTTATAACAAAGAAATATCCCGGATTGAATCCATTCCTTATTCCATTTTGAAAATGCCTTTTGAATTTGCCAATACAAAAAAATATATTGAGAAAAAGGAGGAACCATGAAAAAGACCTTGCTCGCCTTAAGTGCCTTTTTGTTTGTTGCCTGCAACACGGGTTCGCCTTATTCCGCGGA
>CAVKXR010000328.1:0-2009 GCA_963660275.1 Oscillospiraceae bacterium | reverse complement strand
CGTCTATGCTTGCCGGAGTGTCTTTGTATTTAGAAACCGCTTTATCGTAATCCTCTTCTGCAAAAACAGCTGAAAACAATACGGATGCGCTAAAAATGAATATTTCTTTTCTCATAGAGTGAGAAAATAGAAATGATTTGGTAATACGTAAAGTTTTTTTTGTTAAAGAATAAGCATTGATTGTGAAAAAGTATCTTTTCTGACGCTTTATCTTTCTTGGCGACTTAAATCCAGAAAAGTCCCGGACTTGATGTTCGGGACTTTTCTGTTGAAACTAGTTGATCTTGCGGAGAACGCCGATGACACGCCCGGCGATGGAAAACTTCCGGTCGGGATTGACGATGATCGGCTGGTATTTCGGATTGGCCGGTCGGAGTTCGATGTGGTCCGGCTCGGGCTGGTAGTATTTGACGGTCGCTTCGTCATCGACCTGCGCAATGATGATTTCCCCGCGTTCGGCGACGGTCTGGGATCGGGCGAAAACCAGATCCCCGTCAAAGATTCCCGCATTGATCATGGAATCGCCTTTGACATGAAGCGCGAAGACGTTCGGCTGGCTTGCGAGAAAGTCCCTGTCAACGGTGACGGTTCCTTCGATGTTCTGGACGGCGAGGATCGGTGTCCCTGCGGCCACCCGCCCGATGATGGGAACTTCCACGGAATTTTCGGGATTTGTGGATTTTCCCGAAGAACGCTTTGTTTCGTTGAGAACCTCGATGCCGCGGCTCAGGCGCGGAGCGCGCCGGATATAGCCTTTCTTGATGAGCGCCGCCAAGATGGAGCGGACGCCGTTGGTGGATGAAATGTGAAACTTGTCGCCGATTTCCCGGACGGTGGGCGGCATCTTTTCCTTTTCCGTGCAGGAACGGATGTAATCATACACTTCTTTCTGCCGGTCGGTGAGCGGTTTTTTAGACGTATCCATAGAAACCTCGTTTTTTTTAAATATAGTGCACATCTGTTTAATTGTCAATATGGATAGTGCACATTTTTTTCGTTTGTAAAAATGGCTCGGCATGAAAAACGGGAAATAAAAATGGGACGGAACGATTTTTAGGCGAGTTTTTAGCTAAATTAGGCTTCGAAGTCGCTCTTTTTTCGCCAGTTGGCGATTTTGCCCGTTTTTGGGCTTTTCCCATAGGCTGTCGAGCTCTTTCTTTGAGCGCTAGGAAATAGCCTCCCGTTTCACGACTTCCGCGAAGACGGTCCTTCCAGCCGGTTTTCGTGTCACCCTTTGATTGAGGTACCTTAAATGGAATACATTACTCTCGTACTCGCCGCAGTTGCGGTTGTTCTTGGCATTGTTATCTTGTCCAAGGTGAATAAGCTCATTACGATGCTCCACACTCCGATTGTCAAGCGCGTTTCGGACACGAACCTGAAGCCGAACCGTCATCCGGTGAGCGCCCAGGAGATGGCTGCTCGCAACGAACGCCATGAAGGCGGACGCGGAAACGATCGCCGTGAACGTGGCAATACCGCAGGTGCCGGACGCCAGGATCGCAGCTTCAACCGTGACCGCAATGGCCGGAACGACCGCCGCAATGGCCGGAACGATCGTCGCCGTGACTTTGCCGTGGAAGCTTCCGCTCCGTCGGCTCCTGTCGAAGCCGCTCCGGTTGCGCCCGCTGTGCAGGCCCCGGTCGCTCCCGCTCCGCAGGAACCCGTTTCCGCTCCCGAAGCTCCGCGTACCGAAGGCCGCCGTCCGCTGCCTCCGCGTGTCCAGGCCGCACTTCCGGAAGCTCCTGTTCCCGCCGCTCCTGCTCCGACCCCGGTTGTTGAAGAAGCTCCCGCCGCAGCCGAATTCGAACCGTCGAAAGTCCGCTATGGTCGTCGCAACGCCATCAAGAAGATTCCGCTCGAAGAAACTGCGGAAGAACCGAAGGCATAACGAATCCTGTTTTGGAAAAAGGCTCGCATGTGTTGCGGGTCTTTTTTTTATGCGGAAACATTGCCGATGATTTTTGTCGGTTTACAGCCGCAAAAAATTTTACTATAATTGCCCTGTC
>CAVKXR010000327.1:0-2010 GCA_963660275.1 Oscillospiraceae bacterium | reverse complement strand
CGGTGCAGCTGAAGGAAGGCGAAGGCTATCGGCTTGGTTCACCGTGGCTATCCGACGTGCATATTTCGAGCAATGTCCAGGTGACGCGCGAAGAAATTAATGAGGATGATTTCAAAAAATACTGCGACGAGCATTCGGGCGTCTGCCCCGAGTCGAAAAACGATTGGCCCAAGGGAGACTGCAAATCCTCGGAATGGGTGACGATTGTTTCGGGCGTTTCCTGTGCGACAGTCCAAAAGAACGAGGAATGGAACTGCGTCGCCGGCGGAACAGGCGAGGGAAAGCTTGTCGAATCCGGCGCGATGAAGTCGGGCTGCGTTGCGATCATTCCCACGGAAAATAATTCGTTCGATCTTTCTACCCAGGCGGCAAATACGACCGTGTCGCTCCGCGCAAGCGTCTTTGCGAAAAAGCAGAAGATGATCGTGGGCTTTACGGGCGATGTCGGCGAAGGAAAACATCCCAAAATCAATGTCCTCATCGAACGCTCCACGGGAACGGTTCTATCGACTTGCGATTACGGCTCGGAAACCGACGAAAACAAGCGTTGCGAGATTGAAGTTTTCCAAGGCGACCAGGTGACGCTTAAGCTTGACACAAGTTCGAACGACCATAAGAATTTCAATTATTGGAAGTGCGAAAATTCTGCGGGAAACTGCCCGTCCGGTTCCGATGTGCTCGCGAATACGGTCTATCCGGCGTTTGTCATCCAGGGTTCTGCGGAATATTCGCTGATCGCGCATTTCGGCGAAGCGGATAGGCATTGTTTCTTTGACGAGTTCAACCGTTCGCAGGTGATTTGCGACGGAAGTTTCGATGAAAAGGAATACTGCATCGATAACTGCCAGAGCGGTTCTGACGGCGTATGCGCGGGCGTTTCGAACGGTTCGACTTACACCAAGGCGAAGTGGAACCTGGTTTCCGGCGCACTGGGAAATATTTTGTATGAAAACGGAAGCGTTTCGGTGAAGCGTTCATCGAAAAGAAGCGATGTTGAACAGTCCGCCATCAAGGTGATGAGCACGGTCAGCGCGGGACTTTACGGGACGATGAAAGCGCTTGTCCAGCTTCCGAAGGCGACGTCGAGCAAAGACGCTTCCGGGGCGAACATCCGAAATTCCGGGCTGATTTTGCGCTCGAACGGAAACGCTTCGGAATACCTGATGCTAAACGTGTATGCGAACGCTTCGGGAAATCTGGAAGCGCAGCTTTGCGGAAATAAAAATTGCAAGTCGAATGTTCTCACGGACAACGGTTCTAGCGCATCGGTATCTGCTGGCGCGATGGTGATGGTGACGGCGACGCTCAAGTCGAGCGATGCGGGCGATGTGCTGGTTGTCGAAGCGTCCAAGGACAACTACTACGGTTCGCCGAAGACATATTCCTGCGAGTTTGAACTGGGCGAAAGCTTTGCCAAATATCTGAACCGTTCCTATGAATATGTCGGGTTCGGAATTGCCGATGCGAACTTCAAGATTTACGGAATCGGCTGGAAGAGCGAGGATTACGGTTCGGAATGCCATGATACCTACCCGACGGTGAAGTGCTCGTTCCGCGCCGTGGCGGAAAACGGAATCGTTCCGACGGGAAAGGATGTGAAGCCGTGGATTGGGCATTCGGCGTGGTTTAATTCGATGAACTGCACGGGATCGTATTGGTATAAAAACGGAACGGATGCGTGCGGCGGATCTGAAAACAATGAGATTTCTTGTCCTTCTTCGGGATATAATTTTGATAAAAATGGTTCCGGATTGCACGGCTACAAAAACGGCGAAGATGTGAAAACTGCTTACGCTTCGCTGAGCTGTTCTTCCACTTCGGACGATGCGCAAAACGCCTGGATTCCGACCGGCGAAAACGACCGCGCCCATTGTGGCAAGTTCTGGACGGGCGAATTTACGGAATGTTCGGAACACAAGATTTTAATCGGTGAGGCTAAAGAGTATCCGTATTCGTCGGAGGCAAAGTGCGAAATATTTGGTGCCTCGGTGAACTTGCGCGCTGCCGAGT
>CAVKXR010000326.1:0-2028 GCA_963660275.1 Oscillospiraceae bacterium | reverse complement strand
CGAACTTGAACGAGGAATCGAAAGAATATCTGCGATCCTTGCCGTATATGGAAGAAGAAAATGACATTTGCTTTGTCCACGCGTCTCCGATGTCTCCGGCGGATTGGATCTATGTGACGGATTTGGAAGATGCCTTGGATGCTTTTGATCATTTTTCGGAGCGGCACTGCTTTGTCGGGCATACGCACAGTCCGGTCATTGTTGCGATGCGGGAAGGTGAAATTCCGAAGGTAATCGAAACGGGCTTTTACCGGCTTGAAGAGGGCGAGCGGCTTCTTGTAAACGTCGGAAGCGTCGGGCAGCCTCGCGACAGAGACTGTCGGGCGAGCTATTGCCTATACGACACCGAAGCGCAGACGGTGAAAATGGTCCGGCTGGAATACGATATCGCCCGGACGCAGAAAGCGATGCGCGATGCGGGACTGCCGGATTTTCTCGTTGAGCGTCTGGAACTCGGACGATGAAGCTCGTCATCGCGGTGTTTGGAAAGCCCGGTTCGCCTTTTGTAAAGGATGAAGTGGAAAAGTATTCCAAAAGGCTCCGCTCTTCGAACGTGCAAATTGAAGTCGTGGAATTACGGCAAAGCAAGCGGGACGACAGAATGAAAAGCCTTGCGGAAGAAGCGGCGGAATTTTCAAAGCGATTCCCTAAGGAAAATTTCCAGTGGATTGTTCTTGCGGAAGAAGGCAAGCTGATGAATACGGTCGGACTTTCCGCATGGATAAAGCCTCGGCTTGCATCGAACTGTGTCTTTTTGATAGGCTCCGCTTACGGCATCGCCCCGGAAATCAAGAAACAGGCGAACCTTTTGCTGTCCCTTTCCCCGCTGACTTTTACACATGATCATGCGAGGGTTCTTTTGACGGAACAGCTTTACAGATGCTTGATGGTTATCGCAGGGCATCCTTATCATCATGTTTAATTTGTACAAAATTTGTCGGAAGTCTTTATGAATGCGAATCTGGAAAAAAACTTGAATACGGTTTATGCGACGCTTGACACCCTGGAACGTTACGATCATGCGTGTCGCGTTTTAGGTTACGACCAGCAGACGATTTGCCCGGTGAAGGCGATGGAAAATCAGGGCGAAACGATCGCTTTTCTTTCTAACCAGGCCTTTCGGCTTACAAAGTCCAAAAAGTTTATCGATGCCGCCGAGACGCTTTACGAAAACCGCAAGGCTTTGGGCAAACGGGAACGCGTTCTTGTCGAAGGCTTGCATCGAGACTATCTGCGAAAAAAGAACATTTCCACCGCGCAGGACAAAAAGTTTTCGCTTGTCTTCAACAAGGCCTTTGTCGATTGGCTGGATGCGAAGAAAAATGCCGACTTCTCTCTTTTTGCGGAGTCTCTCGAAAAGGTTCGCCAGGTAAACTTAAAGCAGGTCGCTCTGACGGAAAACGCGAAGCCTGTGCCCTATGACAACTTGCTCGAACTTTATGAACGAGGAATGACAACAAAGGATTTGAACAAATGCTTTGAAGCCTGCAAAGAATGTCTGATTCCGATGCTCCGAAAAATCCAGAAGAGCAAGAAGAAGATTCGGACGGATTTTCTTTCGCGGCCTGTTTCGGATGAATCGCAGAGGAAGATGGCGAAATATCTGCTGGAAGTTATCGGGTTTGATTTTTCCCGGGGGGCCTTTACGACAAGCGAACACCCGTTTACGGATGGACTTGCGAAAGACGATGCCCGCGTGACGACGCATTATTACGGGAACATGTTCTATTCGAATATGTTTTCGATTATTCACGAAGGCGGCCATGCCCTGTTCGAACAGAACCAGCCTGCGGAAGATTTTGCCGCCCACATCACTGCTTACAAGACTTTGGGCCAGCATGAATCCGTTTCGCGTTTTTACGAAAACCGCATCGGGCGTTCCAAACCGTTTATCCATTTGATTTTTAAAAAGGCCCGGGAACTATTCCCGGATGTTTTTTGTGGCGTATCGGAAAGGCAGTTCTATGAAGCGATGAACATCGTTTCGCCGAGCCTTATCCGGACGGAAGCGGATGAATTTACCTATAC
>CAVKXR010000325.1:0-2042 GCA_963660275.1 Oscillospiraceae bacterium | reverse complement strand
CGCCTCGGGCCGGGAGCTACATCGTCCGCGTCGGGAACCGTTCCGTTCGGATGAATGCGAAATAGCTTCACTTGAAAACTCAATACGGATTTCAAAATGAGGAGTTGTAAAATGGCTTATACATTCGGACAAGGACAAAAATCCATTCAGTCGATTTTGGACGACTATAACACCAACTGCTCAAACGAGGCGTTAAAGTATTACGACAGTCTGCCGGATTGGGAATCTGCTGTCGAAGAGGCAGGGCGGTTCCATTTTGATGCTTCCGGGAGATGCCACGACCACCAGTGTCGTATATATCGTATTGCGAAAGAACAGTTTTTGAATGATTTACGAGAAAATTCGGTAGAGATTCAAAACTGCGCAAATTTTGAGGAGCTGTACGACAACATCGAAAGATTTTGCAAGAAAAGTGGAATTGGTGAACTGGCCGTTTACGATACCGCCATGCGTCTCGGAGCGTTTTTGGAAAGGCATAAAGGCCGAAGCTTCAAGCCGCAAAAGGTCTTTTTGCACAACGGAGCCATGAATGGGGCGATGGTCCTGTTTGGGAGAAGGTTGCTGACGAGGCCGTGTAGCCGGATGTCGTTATCCGCATTTGCGGAACTTTTCCCGCAAAAGGAAGCTTGGGAAGTGGAAGAAATTCTCTGCATCTACAAGGACAATTTTTAAGGGGGAGTGATATGAAAATATTTAAAAGCGCTTTAACCCTGTTTTTCTGTTTGGCCGCTTCGCTTTATGCCGCGGACTGGACCGGCTCTTCAAGCGTGCCGAAAAATACGAAGAACATCGCCGGCAAGGCTTTTTTCGTGATTACAAGCGCCGAGGAATTGACCTGGTTTGCCGAACAGGTGAATGGAGGCGCGTCGGAAATCAATGCTGTCCTTGCAAACGATATCCATTTTATGGACGACACGAGCGAAATTAGTACCCTGAGTTGGACCCCGATAGGCAAGGATTCCTCGGCGATGTTCAACGGAATTTTTGATGGTGCGGGTCGGACGATTTGTGGGTTGTATAGCAAACAGGATAAGTTTATTGGAATGTTTGGAGTGACTGGCGAGAATGCGGTAATAAAAAATGTGAAGTCGTCCAACTTTTCTCTTTGGTGGGATAACGGAGATAGTTTTTATATAGGAGGAATAGTCGCTTTTAATAATGGGAAAATTGAACACTGTGTGAATGAGGCGAATTTTTCCTCCAAAGGCAATTCAGGCGGTATCGCCGGTTGGAATGCGGGAACGGTGACGAATTGTACGAATAACGGCACGCTCGAAGGCTCTTTCTCTGGAGGCATTGTGGGACGTAATGTGGGGATGATTAGTGGCTGCACGAACAACGGCACTATCTCTGGCGGCGGAGGCATTGTGGACGTAAATAGAGGAACGGTGGTGGAATGCACGAACAATGGTTCAGCTTTTAGTGGTATCACCTCGGTGAATTCGGGAACGATTGTGAATTGTAAAAGTTTAGGTCCAGTTTCAGGATGGTTGGGTAGCGGCGGTCTTGTTTCTGAAAATTCTTCTTCTGCTAGAATGTTCAACAGTTTTAGTGTAGCAGTAGTAGCGAGTAGCGTAAATGCAGGTGTCGTTTATTCAGATTCTGGCGAAGTTCTTAACTGTTATTACGATTCCGATATCCTGCCTGGACTTTCTACGCTCGCTCCGAATTCGGGAATGCATACATCTGACATGCAGAACGACCGCTTCGCCTGGGTTCTCAACACCACGAACGGCGATTCTGCACACAGCGGTGTCTGGAGCCGTGACAGCGTGGGTTATCCCATCTTTGCGGACTCGCTTCATAAGCCCATCTACAAAGTGGTTTTCGATGATAGCGGCGCGACAAGCAATCGCTTTACAAATTATAAGGGCTTGATCTCTTTCCCGGAAAATCCCGAACCTCTTGAGGGGATGGTGTTCTCTGGCTGGTACACGGATGACAATGTGAAGGTAAAGGAAACGACAGTCTTCACAAAGGACATGACTGTTTATGCGGTCTATTGTGAACCATCTTCCTGTCCCGTCGAACCCTCTGAAGCC
>CAVKXR010000324.1:0-2056 GCA_963660275.1 Oscillospiraceae bacterium | reverse complement strand
ACTGGTCGAAGAATTCGGGTATGACGGTTCATTCAACGAAGACACCTCCGTCCTCTTTTCCCAAAGCGGGGAAATCAACGGGAACCCGTTCGTCATCGCCGACATGAAGACTTTTGAAATGGGCGAAAAAACATACACGGGATACAAAACCATCCACTGGACAGAAACCGTGACCGGCTATAACGGCAAGCGCCGACGCGTATTCCGCAGCCAGACGCTTTCGGCAAGCGTCACCAAGCCATGCCCCGCCTACGGCAAGCTCGCCCTTGTCCTCTACGGAAACGACGCCGCGCCAAACCTCAAGTTTTCCCGAAAACCTTCCGGCCTCACCGAAGACGGCTTTCTCCAGAACTTCCGCCGCAAGCAGAAGCTCCGCGAGCTGCAAAAGTTTTCCAGGAACCTCCGGAACGAATCGCAGTACACGCTCATGGGCAACCGGGAATTCGAAACGCTTTTCGAAACCAAGGACCGAAACGACGAGGTGGAATACCGCCTGCTCTTTACGGCTCTAGCCCAACGCCAAATGCTCGCTCTGCTAAAAGAAAAGACCGACGCCTACGGAGACGATTTTTCTTTTTTCAAGCGAGAAAAAATCAACGTCGTCGTGCCCGGACATTTGAACAACTTCAACATGGATACAAACCCGGAACGCTTTGCGAAATACAGCTACGAAGAATCCAGGAGCAACTTTATCCGCATCAACCAGGAATATTTCCGCGCAGTCTATTTTTCGATGGCCCCGCTCCTCTGCATCCCGCTTTACCAGCAAATCCGCACGCAAAAGGAAATCTACGGGGACGTTTACCAAAAATCCTCTTTCTGGGAATGGGAATCCATCGCGAACTTTTACGGTGTAGAGGAATTCAAACACCCCAAATGCGTGACCGACTGCATTCTCAAGACCGCGGCCAAGGCTTCGGGCAAAGACGGAACGGCTACCGTCGAAGTGACCGCTCACGGCTATTCGGGAAAACAGCGCATCGATTACGTTCCGGTTCTTGGTGGAGACGGCAGAAGGCACAACGTGCCCGTACAGTGGATTGAATACGACCCGGTTTCAAAGACCCGGGAAATTTTCATCCGCGAAAAGGCGGACGATTCTCGCGATATTTCGCAAAAAGAAAACTCCCGCGGAGACGCAGGAGAAATTTTCAGACGCGGAATTTTCGCAAAGATCTAAGGCGATTTTTTAGGACTTTAGCGGAGAACGATTTCCCGGACGCCCAGTGCGCCGACCTTCACCACATAAATTCCCGGATTCATCCTTTCGAGCGAGACTTCAGCGCTGTTTTCAAGAACCGTTTTCCGAAGGACTTCCCGACCGTCAAGCCCGAAGACTTTCACGCTGCCGAGCGAACTTTTCGCCGAGATTCGGAGCGTCCTGTTCGAAAGCGCAATCGCAAATTTCGGGATTTTCTTCCGCACGAAAAGTTTCGCAGGCTTCTCCCCGGGAGCTTCGTCATAGCGGGCGGCAAGCGCCATCAGATACCACGTCGAATGCGGAAGCCACTGTTCGATCCAGCGCCAGTTCTGCCAAGACTGGTATAAGCCCGCCCCAATGACATCGTCCCAGATAATACCCGAGCCGTCAGAATTCCTTCCGGTGATACCGTTCGCGATGCCGCCTTTGAGCATTCCCTTGCCAAGCGATCCTTGATAAGCCGGCGGATTGTTCTTGCCGACACCCTCCATGAAGCTTATGCCCAAAGGATTCTTGCCGAGAATCCAATCGAGCTGGTCCGCCGCATACCCCGCCGAAAGCGAATCCGAACGATTCAAAGCCCGCGACGCATAGACGGCTGCAGCGGCAAGCGAAGCGATCCGCGCGTTTTCTCCCTGCCACCAGTAATTCGATTCGTTATCGTGCGGAATAAAGAATCCCGTCCGAAGTGAATCCCCTGTCCGGTAAACCTGTTTCGCATAGCCGAAAGGATTCGAAGCCTTGTCCGTAACGCTCACAAGCCAAGCGAGATGTTTTGTGGCCGCATCCGAGATATTTGCCGCCACGGAGCTGTCCGGTTCGAGTTCCAGATAGCGGATAAGCGCCACCAAGGGA
>CAVKXR010000323.1:0-2073 GCA_963660275.1 Oscillospiraceae bacterium | reverse complement strand
CGTCTAAGCTTTCGGGATGAGCTATGCGGAACACGGGACGAGGAAATTTGAAGCGAACTGTTTCCGTGCGCTGTCATTCCCTTGCTTGTCCGCCGCGGCGGACGCAGACAAGGGAATCTCCGTACGAGATTATCGGGTCAAGCCCGATAATGACATTTGACGGCTCTAAGCCCAGCAATGACAAGTTAGCTATAGCCAAGCTCAGACTTGGCGTGGCCATGGGGGTGGTTGCAAGGAAGGGGGATTATCAGAACTTAGAACTGAGATTTTAGAACTTAGTTAATAGTTGAGAGAAGTCTGTTCCCTTCAAATTTCCGCTTTCCGTGTCTCTCGTACCGTTTCACAAAAGCCTAAACGTCCTATGTTCTAAGCACTAAAATCTATCCACTAAGCTCTGATACGCCCCCCGCCGGGTAGGCCTGCCTGTCGGCAGACTGGCGCATTCCCGCCGCCAAGCAGAAAAGGGTCGCTATGTAGCAAAAGCCTTTCGGCAAAAAGAAAAAGTTCGCGCAGACGTCCTTAGTCCCTCTCACCATGTCCCTCTTCCCATCAAATGACTGATTCCTGTCTCCTGATTCCTTCCTGCTAGCAACTAAATTGTCTGGGAAAAAACGCCTTCCCGCTTCGTCTTTTGCATCAGCGGATCGAGCTGCATCGCGAGATAGCGGATGACAAGCGTCCCGAGTTCCGTTGCTTCGACTTCCGAATCGGATTTTTTAACCAGGAGACCGTCTTTTTCCAAGGCAAGAAGCCGTTCCCAGCCCGGACCGACAACGCTTTTTTCTTCGTCCGTCAGCAGAAGCCTGCGGTTGCACATCAGGCGTTCGATAGCGTCCCGGATGACGCGTTCTTCAAACGAAAGCTCTTCGCAGCGAATTTCCGAAAGCTTTCCCGCTTCCTGCAGTTCCACGTATTTCACGCTCTCGTGTACATTCTGCGCGTAGGCGTTGTCCAGCTGCGTGATGGCGCTCGAACCGAAAGCATAGACTTCGCCCGTCGTTTCCCGAGTGCAGTATCCCTGAAAATTCCGGTGCAGCTTTCCTTGGGCTAGTGCAAGGGAAAGCGAATCTTCCGGCAAGACAAAATGGTCCATCCCGATATCCCGGAATCCCGCATCCTTGAACATTTCGCGCGCTTTCAGGAAAAATTCCAACTTTTGGTGAGGCGAGGGAAGTTCGAACCGTTCCAGCGTTTTCTGGGCCTTCTTGACCCAAGGGACATGGGCGTAGCTGTAAAGCGCGATTCTATCCGGACGGGCTTCGATGGCGGATTCAACGCTTCTGTAAAAGCCCGCTTCCGTCTGCGACGGCAGACCGTAAATCAGGTCGAGGTTGATGCCTTTGAAATTCAAGTCCCGGGAAATTCGCAGGAGTTCTTTCACCGGCAAGAGCGAAGGTTCCCGACCGACGTTCCGAAGCACCTGGGGATCGAAATCCTGGATGCCGTAACTCACGCGGTTAAAGCCTATCCGGGCGAGTTCCTCCAAGCGGGATTCGTCGATACTTGCCGGGTTGCATTCGATGGCGATTTCCGCACGGGGAGAAAATGTAAAGCGTTTCTTCAGCTTTTCGAGAATCGCTTCCAGGTAGGAATAGGGGACGCTCGTCGGGGTTCCGCCGCCAAAATGAACCTGTGTCACGGGACGCTTCGAATCAATCCACGGAAGCTTCTCGTCCATTTCGCGGAAGAGCGCTTGAAAATAGCGTTCCCGGAATTCAACCGTCGGCAAAAGCTCCGAAGTGCACCCGCAAAAAAGGCAACGTTTCGCGCAGAATGGAATGTGAAAATAGAAGCTCACGTTCTGCGGCTTGAGTTCGTTGGACTTTCGCCACACGCTCTCGATTTGCGCTTTGTCCCTTGCTTCGTGGAAAAGGTTCGCCGGAGGATAGCTCGTGTAACGGGGAGCGTTCGTGTTGTACTTCAAGAGAAAATCGATCATTCCGCTGTCCATGTCCCCTAATATAACAATCGCCCGCTCATTTTTTTAGATTTATCGCGATGAATGCTTTCCGTTCCATCCTGTGTATCGCTTTGTTCTTCCTAATTTCGTGCGCCATGCCGCCTCGTCCGAGC
>CAVKXR010000322.1:0-2083 GCA_963660275.1 Oscillospiraceae bacterium | reverse complement strand
GATGCCTTGAACATCGCATAGCAAATGCCCGCTTCGAGACGAGCTTCGTTCCACTCGGAGATTCCGACCTTGCGAGCGATTTCATCCGCCTTGACAAAGCCTACGCCCCAAACCTCTTCGCAAAGGATATAGGGATTTTCGGAGAGAATTCGAATCGTATTCGTCGAATACTGCCGCCACAGCCGCAAGGCGACGCTTCCCGTGATTCCGTGGCCATAGAGAAACAGCATCGTTTCGCGGCTTTCGCGCATCTGCTTCCAGTCGTGTAAAAACTGCGTCACCTTTTTCCCGGAAAAGCCCTTAATCTTTTTCTTGCCGAGTTCATCACCGTCGCCGTCGAGAATGGAAACAAGATCCGCGCCAAAAGTTTCGACAAGCCTTTTTGCCGTCGCCTGGCCGATTCCCTTGAAAAGCCCCCCGGAAAGATAGGCGACAAGGCCTTCCCCGCTCGTCGGAAAAACGGTTTCGCTTTGGATGCAGACAAATTGCCGTCCATATTTCGGATGCGTTTTCCATTCGCCGTCCATGCGCAGCGTTTCGCCGGAGGAAAGTTCGGGAAAAATCCCGGTGACGGTGACAGGCCGAGCCTCCCCGGACACGACAAATCTTAACACCGAAAATCCGTTTGCGCTGTTTCGGAAGGTGATGTTCTTGAGCGTTCCTTCGATCTGCATGGCTTTAAAATTCAAAAGGAATGCTTATGCGGCATTCCTTTTCCGTTGTCTTAAAAAGAAACCGGCTGATTAGCGGATTTTCTTTTTCTGGCGATCGCGACGACGACGTTTTTTCCGCTTGTGAGTCGCAATCTTCTTACGCTTTCTTTTCTTTCCGCAAGGCATGAGATTATCTCCAAAAAAGGTTAAACTTCTGTTTGTTTAAAACAAAAAGAGAAAATTTTAGCCGTTTTGTCAAGGGTGAAGTCCGCCGGCAAATTCATCCGATGATTTTTGCAAGGGAAAGCAAACAATTTAAACGAAACAATGTTATTTTTAAATAAAAGTAAAGCAAGGAAACACGATGACTAAAATTGACGCAACCGCTTTTGGACTTTCCGTTTTGATCCTCTCCGCCTGCGGCGATGACGTAACAAAAGTTACCCAGGTGACGCAGGAAACCTCCGGGCTGGAAGTTGTGGCGTCCGCGGACTCGCTTGGAAAATGCACTGAAGAACGTTCCGGCGAAATGAAGTTCGTTTCGAAAGAGAATGTGGTCTATGTCTGTGCGGATTCCGCTTGGAAAAATGTTTCGGCTGCCAAAAAGGCTTCGTGCGCAGCGGAACTTCTCGCGGACAGTTCGGGCTTTAAAATCGTTTGCGACGGAGACTCGGTGGGCGTGATTTTCAACGGAAAGAACGGTTCGGACGGTGAAAACGGAGAAGTGGGTGCTGCGGGAACCTATTGCACGGTCGAGGAATCGCCGCTTCTCGATTCGGATCTCGGACGCGGTTTCTATGCTGTCGTTTGCGGAGGCGACATCATGGGGACGCTGCGGGACGGTCTCGCGGGCGAAGGCTGCACGCTCACCGACAACGGCGACGGCACCGTGGCGCAGGATTGCGGCGGCGAAACGGTTACTTTGTACAAGGCTTTCTGCGGCGGAAAGGTTTACGACCCGGACTTGAACTTCTGCTATGAGGATTCGGTCGTCACGCTATGCGGCGGGAAATCCTACGATTTGACTGAAAACATTTGTCTCGCGGATTCCCTCTACCCGCTTTGCAACGGCGACCTATTCAATTCCGAAGCGCAATTCTGCCATGAAAATACCCTTTATGACAAATGCGCTGGCGAAACTTATGACCCGGATTCGAGTTTCTGCTATGGGGATTCAGTTGTTGCGCTCTGCGGCGGAGAAATTTATTCGGTCGGGAAAGATGTTTGCCTGGATGAAAAAGTTTGTAAGAACAAAACGCTTGTCTGGGAGAAAATGAATCCAGAAATCGATTATGATGTGTTTACCGATGAACGCGACGGGCAGGTTTACCGGACGGTCCGAATCGGCGAACAGACTTGGATGGCGGAAAACCTGAACTACGCCTACATGCCGGATACATCGAGTTTCTGTTATAACGATTCGACGGAAT
>CAVKXR010000321.1:0-2087 GCA_963660275.1 Oscillospiraceae bacterium | reverse complement strand
AGCTCTTTCGAGCGGTCGCGCCCCAGGACGGTGGTGTGGCTTGTCCCGTCGAATTCCATCTTGGAACAGACGCTCCGGAATTTCGGCGATCCGCGGCATCCGTATCGCGAGCAGCTGAACGCAGACTTTGCGAACAAGGTCGAAGTTCTCGACAAGAAGATGCTGTTGCAGGGGGTGAATTTCGACCGCTCTTCGGTGGGCGAAAACCTCACGCTTTGTGTTTTGGGATTTGACAGCCTGCGCGCCCGCAAGAAGGAGGACCGCAAGGTTTACGAGGAGAACGGAAACCTGCAATCTTTTGAAGGACGCGTTGCCGGCGAAGAGATCTCGGTCATGTCGGTTTTGCGTTCGCTGCGTCCCGTGGTCATCGTCGATGAAAGCCACAACGCCGAAAGCGAACTGAGCGTCGAGATGTTAAAAAATTTAAACCCGAGCTTTATCCTGGATTTGACGGCGACGCCCCGCGGGAACAGCAACATTATCAGCTTTACCTCGGCGCTGGAACTTAAAAAGGAAAACATGGTGAAGCTTCCGGTCATCGTGTACAACCACCAGAAGAAGGAAGATGTCGTCGGCTCGGCGCTGGAATTGCGCGCACGCCTCGAAGCGTCGGCTGAAGCGGCCCGGAAAAAAGGCGCTCCATACATTCGACCGATTGTGCTGTTCCAGGCGGAGCCGAAGACGAAGGGCGACAACGCGACGTTCGAAAAGGTGAAGTCGATGCTTCTGCAGCTGAAGATTCCCGAGGAGCAGATTCGGATAAAGACCGCCGACAGGAACGAATTGCTTGGCGTGGATTTGATGTCGCCCGAATGCCCGGTGCGCTACATCGTCACGGTGAACGCCTTGAAGGAAGGTTGGGACTGTCCTTTCGCCTACATCCTCGCGAGCCTTGCCGACCGCAGCTCGAGCGTCGATGTGGAACAGATTCTCGGGCGGGTCCTGCGCTTGCCGAATGTCCGCAAGAACGAAAATCCGATGCTCAACATGAGCTACGTGTTTACGGCTTCGGCGAAGTTCAGCGAAACCCTGGACAGCATCGTCAGGGGATTGAACCGCGCGGGATTCAGCCGGAACGATTATCGCCGGGTGGAAAATTTCGGGGAGAACGAAGATGCCGGTTTGGCGACGCAAGCGACTTCGGATGCCGAGGCGCAAAGCGTTCTTCGGAAAGCATTGCCTGAAAACGAAAATTCCCCTGCTCCGGGGACAGACGGAAACGGTTTTGACGTTTCGGAAATTTTCTGGAAGCCTGGCGAAGCGTCTTGCTCTGCCGTTTCAAGTTCGAACGGTGGAAGCTCCGTGATGGCGGAGATCGCAAGGCAGGCGCAGGAGGAAAATTCAAAGCTAGAACGGCAAATCGTCGAGAGCGCATGTGTTCCGGCTTTGCCGAGCGAGGTGAAAAGTCAAGTGAAACGCTACGCCATCAGGGATTGCTTTAAAGAGACCGCCCAGGCGGTTGTCTTGCCGCAATTCTTCTACGCCTTTTCCCTGAAGAACGATTTATTCGGATTGAACAGCGAGCCTTTCGAAAAGAACATGCTCTTGAAGAGATTCCCGCTGAAAAATGCGGACACGAACATCGACTTTCAAAGCGTGGAACCGGAAATCCGCCGAATCGATTTGGATGAGACGCAACGGGATTTTACGCCGGCGATTTTCAGCGTCGATAAGCAGCGGCAGGAGGAGATTATCCACTGGCTGATGAATATCGATGACCTCTCGCGAAAGCGGGATCTGTGCGCGAAACGTTTGCGGGACTGGATTGGCGACATGTATCCCATTCCGGATAGGGACATCGTGGAATACATCAAGCGCGTGCTGTACGATTTTTCGGATGCCGACCTGAACGCAATGCTAAATTCCCAGGTTCCTTATGCGAATAAAATCAAGCAGAAGATTAACGAACTTTCGGAAAGCTATGTGGAAAGCGAATTTGGAAAGGCTTTGAACCGGGACAAGATTTCGCTGAAGCCGTCGTATCGTTTTGCGGATAAAATAAACCTGGGCGAAAAAGGAACTCCGCTTCCGAAATCCCTCTACGAATGCGAAGAAAGGGTGAACGGCTTTGAAGAGGAGGTTATCGC
>CAVKXR010000320.1:0-2096 GCA_963660275.1 Oscillospiraceae bacterium | reverse complement strand
CGAACTGGTCGATTCCGTTTCCCGTCTCAAAGTGTATTCGGCGGTTTTAAAGAGATCGATTGCAAGGGAATCCTGCATGGCGTCGATGTACATCAAGGAAAGCCTGCATTCAAGCCGGATGGAAGGGACGCGCACATCGCTTGAAAACTCGCTAGAAAAAGCGACTCTGGAAGACAACACGGACAAGGATGTCAACGAAGTCCGAAACTATTCCGCCGCCACGAGATACGGACGCGACTACCTGATGCGCACGGGAGCCTTTACCGAAGAAATGCTTTTAGAAATGCACAGGATTCTTTTAAGCGGAAACGTCCACCGGACGACGGATTCCATCGGGCGCTACCGAAGCGAGCAGAATTTCATCCAAAACGAAAATTCCAAGGAAATCACCTTTGTTCCGCCGGAAGCAAAATGCGTGAAACCTCTCATGGACAACCTGGTTTCCTTTATGAACAATCCGGCATCCGGCGAGCGCAATCTGGTAAACGCAGCCGTCATCCATGCGCAGTTCGAAACAATCCATCCTTTTGCCGATAGCAACGGTCGTCTAGGCCGCATGCTGATTCCGCTGTTTCTTTTCAAGGCGCAGGAAATCGAAATGCCCTGGCTCTTTTTGAGCGAAGCGATTGAAAAGGAAAAATTCCGCTACTACAAAATGCTGAACGACGTCCGGACAAACGGAACCTGGAACGAATGGATTAAATTTTTTCTAGGAATCGTAGATAGGCAGTGCGTCAAATACGAGGGCAATGTTCAAAAAATCGAAGAACTTTACGAATCCAGTCTGAAAAAGGTTTCGGGCATATCCTCCTCACGTCTGTTGAAGCAGGTTTTCAGCTGTTTTTTCAAGAACCCAATCCAGAACAGCCGCGCCATCGAACGGGAAACGGGACTTTCCAATACCACGGTCAACCGCCTGCTAGACAAGCTGACAGCGAACAACATCGTGTTTGCCGACAACAGAAAGCGCGGGAACCTGTATTATTTTTACGATCTGGTCGAACTGCTGTGATTTTGACATTACGGCTGCAGGATAAAATTTTCGTCTATAGAGAAAAAAAGCATTTTTGCAACAAGAGAAAGCGGTTCCCTTATCGGAACCGCTTTCCGCATCCGAGCTTCAGGGATTACTTTTTCTTGAGTTCTTCCTTGTACTTCGCCGCGGCTTCGTTCATGCGCTTCTGCATGTCGGCGCTTTCGGCGCGGAGCATAAATTCCTGGTTTTCCTCGGCGGCTTTTTTCAGCGATTCCGCCATCTTCGCCGGATCCATTGCGACAAGGACGTAAATCTTGTACTGCCCGCTTTCGGCGTTATACTGCGTAATCGTGCGGAGAACGTTCGCCCCGATCAGCTCCTGCTCCGTGTATTCGTTCGCCTTCTCTTCCCAGATCTTGAGAGCCTTACCATCGACATTCTTGCCGTATTGTTCCTTGTAGCGGTTCACCTGGGTTTTCGTCGCCTCGGCAAGAGCTGCGCGCGCCTCGTCCGCTGCCTGCGTCCGCGCAATCATCTCGTCATTCGAAACAGCCATCCCGATAGACGCCGCGATATCCTTGCCGGCAAGTTCAGCCTTGTACGCTTCGAGTTGCGTCGCCGGAGTTTCCACAGTTTGGAATCCGCCCTCGGAAGCTTTTTGCGCAGAACTTGCGCAACCGGTAAATCCCATGGCGCAGAGAAGCGCCCCCACTGCAAATATTTTACGATTCATCATGATTTCCTTTGACCCGACCGGGCCTTTTTGATAACGATAATATACATAAATTGCGACAAAGAAAAGGAGTTTTATTCGAATTTTGCAAAACAAGGCGTTGGAATGTTTAGTTGATAGTTGACAGGAATCAGTGGATGGATCTTGAAATGGGAAGCGGGATGACCGAGCTTAGTGAATAGTTGATAGTTAGGAGTTAAGAGAAATCAGTAGTGGGATATGGGACACGGTGAGAGGGACGAGGACGTCTGAATGGACTTTTTCTTTTTGGCGAAAGGCTTTTAACGCTTGCCCGTCTAGGCTTTTATCGCAAAGCGAGCCTTCTTCCGCCAGTCTGCCGACAGGCAGGCCTACCCGGCGAGGGGCAAGGTAGGGGGACCTTTCCGA
>CAVKXR010000319.1:0-2102 GCA_963660275.1 Oscillospiraceae bacterium | reverse complement strand
CTCCAGCTACAGTCTGTCCGCCAGAGCAAACCCATGCGTGTCCTATATCTTTCCCGTTATTGTCTATTCTGTGCCCGGTCATATATACTGGGTGCTGATTTTTAATGTTGTCCCATACGGTTGCACAATTATGATTCTTGACACAGGCCTTTGCATATCCCCAATTTTTGAAAACATTGCAAATGTTGTTGTTTGTTGTACTTGTGCTTTCTGAAGTATATTTGGCATTTGCGGACTTTGCGATTTCAAGAAGAAAATTGGAAGATGTTTTTGTCCCTTTGGTTAAAGACATGTCATTCCAATTGAACCTTGTAGGGTATTTATAGTAGTACATAATTTGTCCAGCTGCAACAGGTCCGCAACCAGCAGGCGCCTTCTTCCCGTTGACAATTGGATAGGCTTGATTGAAGTCTGTATATTGATCCCATTCGGTTTCGAGAAAATTGGGGATTGACTCGTTGTGTGGAATTTGTTTTTTTACGCCAATGCAGAGGCTTTCCCAGTCATCTTCGTAGAGAGGGTAGATAGCACCTTTTACGAGTTCGATATGTTCATCGTCGGCGATGCTGAAAATTTCGTAGCCTTTGGCAATCCAAGAAGAAACAGAATCTTGAAGAATCACTTGTGCCGAAAGCATATCTGGGTCGGTATATTTTGGCTGTGCGTATTTTGTGCGTTTCTTGGTTTGTGCGTTGTCTGATGTGTTGCTGTATTGCTTCCAAAGGTTTCTGTATTTAGCGATGGAGTCGTCGGGAAGGGTGTTGGCTACGGAGATTGCGCCCATCGTTTCATCTTTCCAGTCGTCGATTCCAGATTCGGTAATGCTGGTAATGTCGAAATGGCCTTTGTCGGAATAGGCAAGAACTGGACAGTAGCGCTTTGTTGCGCTGATGAGGATAAATCCGTCGTTGTCGTTGAAATTTACCACATAGATTGCTGCATTTCCGTTGTTGTCAAACAAGATTGACGTGGTGTAGTCGTTGCTTCGTGTGCGGGTGCTTTCTGTGTTTCTGAATTTGCTTGCCACTGCAAGAATGTCGTCAGCCGAAACCTTGTCGCTTTCGGTAATGGCAATCGCAGATGAGTCCAAACTGCCAAGCAGCCCGACATCATCTTGATTTGAGCAACTGCTCAACACCAGCAAGGCAAGGATTAATGATAGAAATGTTTGTTTCATAAAATGTAAATTTAGGGTTAGCATTTATTCGTTGTCGCAAAAATAAATGAACTTGCTGAAAAATAAAGTGTTAAATCGTATGTTGTACAGCATGTGTTCTTCTGGAAAATATAACGTATAGTCTAAAGAATGTTGTAGTTCGCCGAAAATAAAAAAACTTGCCTACAATGAAAAACAACAAGCCCGCCGTTAAGTCGCTTTTCCACTCAACGGCGGGCTCAGTCAGGATAATGCCTATTTTATCGTTTTGCGGATTAAGGCGCCGCGAAATCCCATGCTTTTTTCTGTTGCCTTTTTGCCATTGATATAGAATTCTTTTATGAGTCCGCCTTTTTTCTTGTCGATATAAATACTGAAACGGACAATGTCTTTGGAGCCATCGCACCAATTGACTGTGAATTCCTCGTTTCTAAAATTGTCGTATGGAGAGAACTCTCCAAATAGCAAGTTCTCTGGATTATAACCTGTTACCTCTGGATATACGCGTAGCGTTTTTTCGTATGTCTTACCAGGTCCGACAATAATTGCCGGTTCACCTATGGCTTTTAAAACGGATGTATGACCTTTATAATCAATTGTCATTAAATTCTTGATGACTTGCATTCTGTCGTCTCGGTCAAGATAGTTGTTGCCATCCTTATCGGTAATGATAAATTCGAACGAGATGGCAGGTGTGTAGATGTCATAGCCATTGTCGGGATCTGCATCTTGTTTGCATCCTGATGAAAAGAGGCTAAGAATTGCCATTAGCACTAAAATGTATGGTTTCATAGTTGGCGTTTATTTTATTGGATAAATATTATAAATGTCAGTTCTGTCTTGCAATATATTTGATTGGTTGGGAAGTTTTAAATTGTTGTCAACATAGTATCCATTACCTTCGGTACCTCCTGTAGATTTGCGAATGCCCCAGTTCATATAGTAG
>CAVKXR010000318.1:0-2119 GCA_963660275.1 Oscillospiraceae bacterium | reverse complement strand
GCCTATCCCGGTCCTCGTGTCGGCATCGGTGTTGCTGTCGGAATCCGAAGTTTGGGGGCGGCGTTTGGAGTGCATCGGGATGGAAACTATATGAATTCCAAGATGGGCGGACTTTTTTACCGGAAAGCTTCTGAAACTTACGGCTTGGAAAGTAAATTTTAGAATACATGTAAGCGAAAGGCATTATTGCTTCTTTCATTTTGTTATATTGTGATTATGATTGCTCTGATGCTTTTGATGCTGTTGTTTTTGATAGCCTTTGTATGGGCTTTTGTCTGGAATGTGAAATTGAACAGAAAATTCCGGATTATCGATACGATTGCCCGAAATACGAAATCCCTGTGGGCTATCTTGGATTTGAACACGTCGCATGCGATAACCGCTTCGAATGCGTTGCTTGAAATCGTCGGGATTTCTGCGGAAAAGGTTTCGGAACATGATCCGCGCGAAGTGATTCATCCCGATGACTTGAAACTTTTGGAAGTAGCGCTCCGTGCTGCCCAGACATCGAAAAACTTTGACCGGGTCCGCATACGTCTGCGCGATATTCGTTACGGCTGGCAGTGGTATGAAAATTATGGATTCTTTATGGAAGACGGCTCCCGGACCCTGTTCTGCTGTTCCTATTTTCCGATAGACGATCGGATGCGCATCAGCGAAGAACTGATCGAGACGAAGCGTCGGATGGCGATTATGCTGAATAATTCGTTCAACATCATCTGGACTTTGGACTGCTCTTCGAGAGCGCTTACAATTATTACGGATGTGACGCGTGAACGTTTTGGCGTCGATGACCGCAAAGCGGGGCTGCTTCCGTCGAACGAGGAATTTTTCCTGAAAGAAGATATCCTGTCGTTCCGAAAAATGTTGAACAGGAGAATTGAATCTCTTTTAAAAGACGGATTGACGAAGGATGAACCGCAGGAATATAAAATTCGCGTTAAGAATCGGGACGGCAGCATTGTCAAGTTCGTGACTCGCAGTACGCTTGAAAAGAACGATGTAGGGCAGTTTACTCTTTACGGTGTAAGTCGCGTGGCCTTGGAAAGCGATGAAGTTCGTTGAATTGGCTTTCGAAGAGGCGCTTTCCGCTGTCGGCCTTTCGTTTCCCAATCCGGCTGTCGGGGCGGTTGTCGTAAAGGATGGCGCGGTTGTCGGGCGTGGACACACGCAAGTCGTGCGCGGCCCCCATGCGGAAGTGATGGCGCTTCGGGCTGCGGGCGCTGCGGCGCAGGGTGCTACTTTGTATGTAACGCTTGAACCGTGTTGTCATTTCGGTCGGACGCCTCCGTGTACAAACGCGATTATCGCCGCGGGAATCCGAAAAGTCTTTTTTGCCCATCGGGACCCGAATCCGCAGGTCTTTGGGAAAAGTGAAAAGGTTCTCTCGGAGGCAGGGATCGATTCTGTGTATGTGGAACCTCCAGAAGAATTTTCGTCTTTCTACGAAGCTTACGATTACTTTGTACGAAACGGTCGGACATTTGTCGAGTGCAAAATTGCGGAAACCGCAGACGGTTTTATCGCCCGCTCTGACGGAAGCCCGGTTCGCATAACGGGTCGGGCTGCGGACGAATGGACCGCTAGATGGCGGCGTTCGTCGGAATATATTCTCGTCGGCGGGGGAACGGCAAATTCGGATAATCCGCATTTGACCGTGCGCGGTGTCGTGGGCAATAGTCCGCACCGGGCTGTTCTTTGCGGAAATCGAAAGCTTCGGGCGGATCTGCATCTTTTTGAAAATCCCTCGGATAAGACGATTGTTTTTAGTCGGACATTCCAGGATGAGATTTCATCCGTCGCCGACATTCGCCTTTTAACCTCTGACGACTTCGACGAAAACTGGGAAAAAATTCTGGATGATTTTTCTCGGATGGGGGTTCATCGCTTGGTGGTTGAACCGGGAAAGACCCTTGCCCAAAAAATCCTGAAGTCGGGAAAGTGGAACCGCTTCTATGTAATCCGCTCGCCGCAGAAGATGGAAAACGGTCTCGCTTGGCGAACCGGCATCGAACCGGAATTTTGTCCGGCTGGAAATTTGGGCGAAGATTCCTTGCTTCTCGCCAGGAATCGCGACTTGGACTTTTAATAGACGACGAGGAACGGTTTCGCCTTGTTC
>CAVKXR010000317.1:0-2123 GCA_963660275.1 Oscillospiraceae bacterium | reverse complement strand
CCCCACGCCGTCAAGGCCTCCGGCACACTTTTTCGCTTGCTTTTCGCTTGCAATACAAATTTACGCTACAAAGCCAATGAATCTTCCAGATATTTACACTATATAAACAAAAAGCGTTCTTGTTTTATTTGAAACCAACAAAAAATTTCAGAGAAAAGTTCGAGCCTTCGTCTCCAATCGTCAAAAAGGAAGGCAAAAACCGGCCAGAAGTCTCGCAATTTTTCAAAATCAATCGATTCGAGCACGATTTTCAGGAAAAAAACTCCGTTATAATCGAATTTCCGCTTCCCGAATCCGAGGAATCCTCACCGCCAGAACCCGAAGAGGAACTCTCCTCTGTACTGGACGAGGAATTGCCCGAAGACGAGCTTTCCTCCGTACTCGAGCTGCTCTCCGAACAGCCCGAAAGCGTGCTGTCCGTCTTTCCGCAAATTTTCTGTGTAAAATGATTATCTCCCCAAGCCCACATTGTATAAGAACATTTATAATCAGAGACTTTACATTGCGCTTGACAAGTTTCCGAAAAATCATTCAATTCTTTTTTTGCGTTTTGAGATGTACACATATCACACCCCAAAAGATATCGCCACCCGACAAAAGTTATAGTTCCTCCACCTTCATAACTTTCTGTACAAGATGAATCTTTTACTATTTCAGAAACATAAAAAGTAGAACCACCACCCTCAGCAGTTTCGCATTCTGTACGAGCTTGATTTATATCAGATACTGCGTCTGAATAGTCGGCTTTACAATAAGTCTCGGCAAAGGTACTTGTCGCCATTAGGGAAACCAATAATAGCGTCATTATACCCAGTTGCTTTACAAACACAAGTGGCATGTTCAAGTGTTGTTTTTGATTTTTCGCCACAGCTATCAAAGATTTTTTCGTTTGCTGATTTTCTGCGAGGAATATGTAGGACAAAAGAATCATCTTTCGCCCCCACGGTTTCCGCATGCACGGCAGGCGTCTCCGGCTTGCCCGAATCCCTGTCCGAGCAGGCCACGCAGAGCGACAGCGCAAAAGCCATCGACAAAACCCATACAGTCTTCATGGTAACTCCTTGTTTTTTCTGTCAATCTATGTTTTTTCATGGGACACCGCAACTAGAAAGCGAGGTAATACAAAAGGGCGCAAGCCAGAAGGCAGAAGAGAGGGACGTAGGGAATCATGCGCCCTCCTCGAGGTCTTCCAGTTCGAAACACTTCTTTACAGAAATCTCGTGAATCGGATAGTTGTTGAAACGCTCCAGCTGGGAGGCGAAAAGCTTCGCCATGGCCTCCGTGGGGAAAAGGCAGGAAAAATGTTACCAAGAACAAATGAATCAGTACAAACTAATCAAATAAATCTTTGATCAAAAATAATGCAAGACCGAGACTTGCCAACGAAATAAATCGTCCGATAAAGACATTTCCCTTTTTACATTGCAACCGACTTCCGCAGATTCCCCCAAAGAACGCTCCGATAGAAACACAAACGGCAAGGCTCCAATCTACTTTCCCCATCCAGATAAGACCTATCGTACTGACGAGAAGAAATGTTCCTGTCAAAGCATTCTTCAAGGCGTTCACCCGCAAAAGGTCAAGTCCCGTATAACGCGACAGGGCGATAATTTGTACGAAACCGACTCCGACCTGCATGACATTTCCATAAACACCGATGAGAAAAAATCCGATAAAGGCAAGCGGGGAAATTTTTGTTGCCGGCTTAGAAGGCCTGGCTAAAAATTTCCGATTGACATGGCTCATGATGACGACAAAAAATATGGCAATGGAAAGAACGCCCTGGAAAAACTTGTCGTCGATTTTTGTTAGGAAAAACATTCCGCAAAGCGACCCGGCAAGAGTCGGCCAAATAAGCATTCGAAAAAACTTGACATTTAAAAGTCCCTGTCGAAACAGGTGTAGCGCCGAAGCGAGATCGCCGACTAAAAGCCCTAAGCGGTTCGTCCCGTTCGCAACCGTAGGCGGAAGCCCGCAGAAAATCATCAGCGGCAAGCTGACCGAACTTCCGCCGCCTGCGACGCTATTGACGGCGCTTGTCAAGGCTCCGATGAAAAAGAATACGATGAAAAGATACCATTCATGTCCAAAAATCATTTCGCAAGTTCCCGCAACAGGAATTC
>CAVKXR010000316.1:0-2129 GCA_963660275.1 Oscillospiraceae bacterium | reverse complement strand
AGTTGCGAAAGGCCAAGGTCCCCCTTCCTTGCAACCACCCCCAGGGCCACGCTGTCCAATGTCATTCCCCGGCTTGTCCGCCGCGGCGGACGCAGACCGGGGAATCTCTGAGATTGTCGGGTCAAGCCCGATAATGACAAGTTAGCGAGCTTGCCGAGCTATGCCCAACAATGACAGTTAAACGATTTATCGTCATTCTGAAAAGGCTAAGCCTCGATATATCGCTCCCTCTAGGATGACCGCTAAAAGGAAAAAGTCCGCTCAGACACCCTCATCCCGCTTACCGTGTCCCTCTTCCCGTTTTACCACTGATTTCTGTTTCCTGTTTCCTGTTTCCTGACTCCTGCCTCCTGATTCCTAACCACTATCAACTAACCCCTACTTTCCCGTTCCCAACATTCCCTTTTCTCAGACAAATTCGTATTTTAAGTAAAATCCCTTTTCGAGAGGTCGTATGAAATTACTCGCCGGATTCATCTCCCTTTGCCTGACCATTATCGCCATCGTCTATATCGTCCACTCGCCGAAGGAACCTCGCAAAATCTCCACAGACGATTTCGGGATTCTGACCGTTTCGGCTTCGCATTCCAAGAGTTTTAGCCCGACGAACATCCGGTACGTTCTGCGGTTTGAAAAGCGTGGAGCGGAAAAAGGCGCTCTCATCGAAGCGAACCAAGCCGCAAGTGCGGAACTCGTCGAATTTGTCAAGACGCTGAACATTCCGACGGACAGCGTCACCGTCAAGCGGTTCTCGCTCGAAAAGGCGTGGAAGTGGGAAAACAACAAGCGGATTCCCGATGGATTTGAAATTTCGCAGAACATCATCGTGAATCTGCCCGAACCGTCCAAGGTTTCGGAATTCATCGAAGGCGTCGCCACGATTCGGGATTTGGAAATTATCCAATCAACGCCGGAACTTTCATCCGCTACCGAAAAGAAAAACGACGTCTATCGCGCTGCGGTAAAAGAAGCGACAGACAAAGCAAAAGCCTTGGCAAAAGCCTCCGACAAGAAGCTTGGAAAGGTGCTGGCCATTGGTGACGAAAATTCCTCGATGAATACTTTTGAAAACGCGGTCTATTACGATGGTGCGGTGGCGCTCGGCGGTGTACGGAAAATGTCCAGGGCGGCGGCTCCAGAACAGAAAATCGAAATCAGCGCCAGCGTGACGATGAAATTCAAGCTGAAGTAAGGCGGCTAATTTCCAAGCAACGTCTCGTACAAAAGGAGCAACTCTTCCGGAGAAAGCTCCTCGGCGCGGGCGTTCGGCGAAAGGCCGGAGCGTTCCAGCGCCTTTAAAACCTCTGCCTTTTCGAACCGCAAAGAAAGGGAATTCGTGATAACTTTCCGCTTTTGGGAAAACGCGCTCTGGACAAACTCGAAAAATTCCGGAGGCGCTTCGAGCGGATCGGGTCGCGGCGAAAAGAGGACCGTTGCGCTATAGACGTTCGGTCGCGGCGTAAAATGTTCCGGGCCGATTTTTCGAATGATTTTCCCGGTCGCATGGGCGCGGATCCAGACCGAAAGGCTGCCATAGCTTTTTGTATGCGGTTCCGCACAGAAACGTTCCGCGACTTCAAGCTGGACCATGCACATAAACCCGAGCGTCTTTTTCAAGAGCGGCATGATATTTGTGACGATTCCCGTCGAAATGTTGTACGGCAAATTTCCGGCAAGCCAAGGCTTTGGATTTGTCGCCAGCCATTCGTCCATCGGAAATTTCAAAATGTCCTGGTTTACAACCCGAAAATTCGGATTTCCGGAAAATTTTTCTTGGAGAACCGCGACGCATTCTTCATCGACTTCGACCGCCGTGACGGGAACGCCCCGAGCGAGCAGATGTTCCGTGAGCGCTCCATGGCCTGGGCCGATTTCCAAAATGGAGTTTCCCGCTTCGAGCGGAATATCCGATGCGATGAGGCTTGCGGTTTCCGCATCCAAAAAATTTTGCCCAAAACGGCGGCGACGGTCTCTGTCCATATTTTAAAAATAGGAATTAGAAGGTAGAAAGTGGAGCGCCAAGCGGGCCGTTCAGAGCTTAGTTGAGAGAACTTAGAGCTTACAACTGCACACGTTTAAGTTTTCGGGATGAGCTAAGCGGGACACGGGATGCGGTAATTCGAAGCGAA
>CAVKXR010000315.1:0-2131 GCA_963660275.1 Oscillospiraceae bacterium | reverse complement strand
GAATAATTGTGGAAAGACGACAATTATCGAAGCGATGGCTCTTTGGGTGGAATGTTTTGAAAAATTGCTTTCGAGAGCGAAGAAGAGTGTCAAAGGGCGCTACAATGCTGGGGATTATATTCTGGGTCCATCGACGAATCGTTATTTTGAATCTGGCGATCTGGCAAGTATTCGGGCTCCTCATTTCGAAGATGTATTCATCAACCGAAATGTAAAAAAGACGATTAGATTGACGGCAACTCTTTTTTCCGCAGAAAGCAAGATAGAATTGAAAATTCCTATTTCTATCAGAAGCTCGACAAAGTCGAGATATGCGATAAAACTGGAAAACGAATCCTCGTTCAAGTATCGCACTTTCAATGCGTTGCTTGTAAATTGGCCGATTCCTGTTTCCGAGGTCTATGCCAGTCCCATTGCCTGTATCGATTTGAAGGAAACTTTTGTCACGAGGCCTCAATTGCAGGAACGGCTAAAAAAACGCGAATCCGAAAAGGTCTTTAGAAACCGTCTCTATGAATTGTATCATACGTCTTCTTTCCAAAAATTCGAGAACGATGTCTCCTATATTCTATACGATACCGGGACAAGTCCCAAGATTCACTTTTCTTGTGCTTCGGACATTAATCGGGATAAGACCGTTTCTTTCAATTTTAAGCTAGATTCGGATTCTGTCGATGTGGAAAAGGACATTGCCCTGCTTGGTAGCGGGTCGTTGCAGGTGATTGAAATCCTATTGGACATCTATAATTTTGCCGAAGAAAAAAAAGACTTGATCTTGGTCTTGCTTGATGAACCGGATAGCCATATTCATCGAGACATGCAGCGTCGTCTTTTGGAAGTTTTAAAGCATTCGGCGTCGAATAGCCAAATTGTCATGACGACCCATAACGAGGCGCTCATCCGTTCTACGCGATTGGAAAACTTATTTCACATCGATTTGTCAATGAATATGATCAAATGCGTCAATTCGGGAGAGCTCTCCAAGATAAACAAGCCTCATTTTGCTGGGCTTTATCCTAGTGAAATCACTCCGATCATCCAGAATGTTTCGGGAGGGTTTACCGGGTTGGATTTTATTTGCGCTCTTGAAGCGGATAAAATCGTATTTGTCGAAGGAGACAGTGATGCGAGATTGCTGTATTGCCTTTATCGCAAGAAAATCGAAAATAGTGAAAAAAAAATCGCATTCTGGGTGCTTGGCGGAATTTCTAGAATTTTTGACAAAATTGCCGGTTATCAAAGCGTTTTCCAGGACATCAAAAACGGGAAGTCTCTATGGGATAAATCCGTTTTGGTGTTTGACCAGGACCTCATATTGGATAAACATCGGGTACTTATTCAAAAACAACTGGAAGAGCAATTTCGCTTGAAGTCTTTTTCGATGAATGTCTATACGCAGGAAGCGGTTCTGTTGACGGATCCCGAAAAGCTGTGTGAATTATTGTCTGCCGTATTTGATTTGAATGTTTCGGCTGAATCTTTTTGGAAAACGTATCGAAGGCGGATAGGGGAGCTTGAAAAGGAAGTAAAGATGCGCTATTCTATGGATGCGCTCTGTTCTGAGCATAGGGTCGAAGCGTATGTTGGGAATTACCTCGAAAAGATGAAAAGAACTCTTGGCTGTAAAATCAACTGGCGAGACACACAGTTGATCAAGGAAATGGCCGATTATTATAAACTCCAGCCAATCTATAAATTAGCAACAAAGAGTGACGTGGAAAAGCTCATCAACGAAGTCTTAAAAGATCTTGGAACAGGCAAAACTTATTCAGAAGCAGATTTCTACCTTTTTGCGCAAAAGGCTGGAATCAAGACATTTTTTGATGACTGGAACAAGCTCATTGATTTCATTGGGAGTGACTACCTGAAAAATGGGGGTAAGAATGTTTAAATTTTTGTCGTCTCTTTCCTCTGCCATTTCCCGTCCGGTTCTGGAATGTCCGGCTGCTTTTGTCTTCCTGACGGCATTGGTGTGGGTTCCTTCCTGGACACGCGAAATTTCCTTGGCGAGCCTTTTCCAGGTGCTCTGCAATCTGCTCTTTAGCTCGGCGGCGGTCTTTCTGATTTGCGTGGTAGCGCATCTTTTGGAACGGTTGGGACGTCCTCTTAAAATTTTCTGGCTGGGTATTTC
>CAVKXR010000314.1:0-2132 GCA_963660275.1 Oscillospiraceae bacterium | reverse complement strand
GTCCCCCTACCTTGCCCCTCGCCGGGTAGGCCTGCCTGTCGGCAGACAGGCGCATCTCCGCCGCCAGGCGGAAAAGGGTCGCTTCGCGACAAAAGCCTTTCGCCAAAAGGAAAAAGCCCGCTCAGACTCCCTCATCCCTTTCATCGTGTCCCGTTTCCCTTCTAACAACTGATTCCTAATACCTGTATCCTGATTCCTCTCAACTACCAACTATTAACTATCAATTATTCCCTAAGCTCGGTCCTTCCGTGTCCCATTCTAATCCCACTTCCCGTTTAAATCGCCAACCAAAAACATTGTAAAATTTTCTTTGCCGGTGGATTTTTCGGGCGAAAAAGCGTTTAAAGCATTGGCGTTTTCCCTTAAAATAGGAGAATCTGACATGCAAGAAAAAACTCAAAATCCGTCATCGTTCAAGGTCGGACTTTTCGTCGACGGTTTTACACTCCGAAAGGTGAACGAGTATTATCGGGGGCAGAATCCGGAATGTGCGGGCATCAATTTCCTCGGACTCAAGAACTGGGTCGCCGTCCATGTCTCGCGCTACTTTTGGCCGGGAAAATCGGTCGAGATGATGGCGCATTATTATCATCCCTACCGCAATCCGGACGCGGATAACGATTTTCGCCATGCGGGGGTAAAGTATTTTTCGGGAGAGCTTTCGAAGGCGGGATTCAATGTCCACTTCGCCTCGGTCAATTATGCGAACAGCCTTTGCCCGAACTTGGAATTGAAGGACGATGTACTTTTGTATGCAGAGTATCGGGAGCTAGACGCCCTTGTCCTTGCGAGTACGCAGGGACAGTATGCGGACATTCCGTCTAGGCTCGCTTCGATGGATATCCCGACTCTTCTGCTCGGCTGGAACTTCACCTACCGTAACCGGGAAAAGGAAATCCATTGGCATACCGACCAGAACTTAAAGCGGCAATCGACTTTTTACGTTCCCATGGAGCGCATTATGGAAAAAGCGAACACGGATGTGCTCGCTCGGAACTTGTTCCTTTCTTCCCGAATGAAAGTTACAGCTTGTCGCGGAGCTTTTTCTGGTTTTCCGAGAGGAATGTCCAGGTTATCTTAGCGCCGAGGAACCAAGTGTCGCCGTTGTTGTCCGAGTCGCCGAGGCTATGGCCTTCGAAATCGATTTCGTTGAAGCGGACGACGCGGTAGCCGGCATAGGCACCGACGGAAATCGGGTCGAAGGAAACGCGGAATTCGAGTTGCGCATTGAATGTCGGAGACAGCGTGCTGTAATAGCGGTTGCGCGCCTGCACATAAGAGGAATCCGAACCCGATTCGATGAAGTAGTAGTCGGAAGCGAGGTGGACGTTCAGAAGATTCAATCCGATGCCTGCGGACGGAATCAGGTTGATGACCGTATTTTCGCCAAAAAGTTTCCAGCCGAACATCCAGTCGATCCCGTAAGCGAACCACTTCACGTCATAGAGGCGTTCGCCGGTCGTGCTGCTGTAACTAGCAGGTTTGTCCGAAACCTGGGTCGGCATGAAGTTGATATCGAACCACGTGAGGAACTGGTGATATTGCGCACCGACTTCGATGTGGAGCCCGAGATAGTAGTCGTTGAAATGTTCGTAGCGCGAAATGTCTTTGTCGAGAACAGCGCCCTTGACCGTATCGCCGTCCGCGGTAATTTTATCGACGACAAAACCCTGGTTCTTGTTGAAAAGAAGCCTGTTCAGATAGTTGGCATATGCGCTGCGCATTCCGCGGTAATCCGCTCCGACGGAAATAAATCCGCGGATGTCGTGCTTTTCGTAGAATCCCTCTTCGGGTTCGGCAAAGGCGGAAGCCGTTATCGCAAAAAGACTTGCGACAAAAATCAAGAGACTGGGAAAGTTTCGCTTCATAATGCTTAAAATAGCTTAAAAATCCTTTCGGTGAAAGATTCCTTGCAAAAATTTGGGCTTTTGAGGATTGAACCGCGGACGTCTAGGTTTTCGGGGATTGCCGGATCAAGCCCGACAATGACAGTTAAGCGAAACATTTTTCTGTCGAAAGGAATTTGATGTTCGCACATATAGTTTTTTTGTCGCAGTGCAACTTGTTGGCCTGTCTGCCGGCAGGCCTACCCGGCCAGGGGCAAGGTAGGGGGACCTTTCCGAGTTGCGAAA
>CAVKXR010000313.1:0-2172 GCA_963660275.1 Oscillospiraceae bacterium | reverse complement strand
TGAAGCGAACAGATTTCTCTCAACTATTAGCTAAGTTCTAAAATCTCAGCTCTAAATTCTGATAATCCCCCTACCTTGCAACCACCCCCTAGGCCACGCTGTCCAATGTCATTCCCTTGCTCCGACAAGGGAATCTAGATTATCGGGTCAAAGCCCGATAATGACAAGTGGAATGGGTGGATGTCGCCAAAAGAAAAAAGTCCGTTCAGACATCCCTCGTCCCTCTCACCTTGTCCCGCTTCCCCTTCTAACCGCTATCCACTAATTCCTGTTTCCTGCCTCCTGATTTCTATCAACTCTCCACTAATAACTAACCACTAACCCCTGACAACTCTCGACTAAATTCTAAATTGCAAACCGATGAACGAACTAGATGGTGAACAGGAAGAACGCTCAGCGCGGCAGTTCCGGCGTGATGCCCGGGCGAGGCGCGTAAACACGATGGAAATGTGGAAGCGCGGAACCTTGGACGACCGTCCTGTCAGGGAACGCTGGAGTCGGGAATTCAAGAAGCCGAAGGTCAAGAAAATCAAGGACCCGTCCGAAAAGTTTGCCGCAGAAGATTCCGTGGAAGGGCTTGTGCTCGGCGTTCACCGCAGAACGTGCGTCGTGCAAATTTCTCCGGAAAAGATTGTCGATGCGACTTACCGGGCGGCGGTTGTCTGTGAACTGAAAGAGTTTCCCGTCGTCGGGGATTCCGTTGTCGTCGCCCGGGCGAAAGATGCGGAAGAGACTGCGCCTTACTCGCTCTTGAAAGTTCTTCCGCGAAGGTCGGCGCTTGTGCGTCCGGGGCCGAAAGACAAGTCGAGGCGCGAACTTGTGCTCGCTGCAAATGTCGACCAGGTCGTCGTCGTGTCGAGCGTGGCGGAGCCGCCTTTCAATTACGGTTTTGCGGACCGCTTTCTGCTTGCGGCGGATCTTTGCCGTTTGCCGCTCGTCATGGTTCTGAACAAGACGGATCTCGCTCCGTCGATTCCGGAACGGGTCATGGATTTCGCTTCGCTTGTAGATAAATTAATTTGCATCAGCTGCAAGTCCGGCGAAGGTCTCGAAGAACTCCGTGAAGTTCTGAAGGACAAGACTTCGGTGCTTTCGGGAAAGAGCGGGGTTGGAAAGTCGAGCCTTGTCAATGCGCTTGTTCCCGGAGCGGAGCTGGATGTCGGAAATGTCCGCGAACTCGACGGAAAGGGCAGACACACGACGACGTCTTCGAGCCTGTTTACGCTTCCGTTCGGCGGGAGGATTATCGACACGCCGGGTATTCGGGAATTGGGAATTTTGGATATCGAACCGCATGAACTGGCGAGGAATTTTCCGGGCTTTTTTGCGGACAATTTTTTCACGTGCAAGTACAACGATTGCATGCACATAAACGAACCGGGCTGCGACGTGATTTCCCGGGTCGATTCCGGCGAGATTCCTCGGGCGAGATACGAAAGCTACCTGCGAATTTTAAATTCCGGAAAGTAGTCAGAACGAAAAGTTTCCCCATTGGCGGGAAATTCCCAACTGGATCTTAAACGTCCGCAAACGGGCGTCTTGCGAAGGGGAATCGATCGTTTCGAAAACAGGGACTTCGAACCGGACGCTAGACGCGAACCGGCATGGCAACCGGATTCCCGCGTCGAGAACGATTTCCGCATTGAATTTTTGCATCCCGGAAATGTCGTTCCAGCCTTCAAAAACTTTTTTCCGCTTGGATAGAATGTTGAAACTCGGAGCGATTCCTCCGCTTGCAAAGAACCTCTTGCCGAATTTTGCCCGAAACAAGATGGGAACATTTAGGTTGATAATGGAAGCGATATCGTTTTTTTCGAAGGATTCGTTTCCCGATGTCATTTTGATTTTGGTGCGAAAATCCAGATAATCCAAACCCAGTCCGGCAAGAAGTGAAAATCTTTCCGAAACGGGAATGTCCAGACTTGCGCCTGCGGAAACGTTCCATCCGAAGTTCGATGGCAAAGCCGTTTCCGGATTTTTCCCGACGAGGATGCCGCTTCCTACTCCGATGGCAGTTTCTATGCTGGCAGGTTCTTTCGCATGAATGTAGCCGACAAGAACGACGCAGATAAAAAGTACTTTGCTGAAAAAACGCATTCTAACGATTTCCTTGGACTAGAACCTGTTTCCCGTTAAAGTTTTGGAAATGGTCCTTTTCACGATGTTCTTGTT
>CAVKXR010000312.1:0-2214 GCA_963660275.1 Oscillospiraceae bacterium | reverse complement strand
CCTGGATGTTCAAATCGTATATGCAGGAACATTTCCCGGAGACGGATGTGCGGTTTGTGAACTATGAAGATTTCGATGAAATCTTGACCGCATCTCCGTACCCGGATGCAATCTGGGCGTCGCGGTCCGGCGATGCGGATTTTGCCTGGACAAGACTCCGCGAGCTGGGAATCCGCGTTCCGGAACAGCTGTCGTTTCTGAGCACCGACCTTCCGACGGATCTGCCGTATCAAAAATTGTCAAACCTTGACACGGTCTATTTTTCAACCGGCCAAGTCGCGGAGCTGATCCGCTACTGCATTCTCAAACAGCCGATTCAGAGGACGACCGGACACATTACGATGTCGACGGAAATCCGCATTTCACCATGCGGTTCCGTAAAAAATATAAACACAAAAGCTATCATGTATAGGTGATGGAGCAAAATAACGCGAAAGGCGGTGGAAAAAGGACTCCTTGTCAAGTAAATTGTTTTTACCACTAAAAACAACTCAACAAAGGAGTCCAAAGATGTGGAAGAAAGATAGCACAGGAACGACAGAAAGTCAAGTTTCCAAGAGAGTCATCATTGGAATTGACATGGGAGGTAATCTCTGGGCGACGGCCATTCATGACTGCGTGATGAGGAAAGACCGTTACTATGGATTGAAGGATCGGGATAAGAAGCGGAAAGAAGATCGTTTTTACGATTTGCTCCGTGAATATCTTGGTCAAGGCTACGCAGTGGATGTGTTTTATGAGGCAGGAAGGTATGGATTCGCTCCGGCGCGGATCATGCTGCAGCTGGGCGCGAAAGTCCATATTCTTCCGATCAACAAATTGAAGGTGATTATGTGCGGGAAGGTAATAAAGACGGATAAGCTGGACGCGAAGTTTCTGAGCGGACTGGATCCGGAGGCCGGTCTGCCGGAAGTTTACATTCCTACGGTAGAGCAGGAAAGCCGCCGCGATGCCGAACGGGAACTTGTCCGGCTGAGTACGGCAATCAATCGTGCCAATGCGCAAATTCTTGCTCTGATTGCCCGCACACCGCTGGAGCATCCGCAGATTCATCGCACGAGTGAAAACTGGAAAAGGCAGGTGGCGGAATGGTCGAAAGATTCGGATTGGAAAAAGCAGCCTCCGTTTCTGCTTCTGCGCTTGAAAAATTTGATATCGGAACTGGAGCTTTTCGAAAAAGAAGCGGATTCCTGGGATCAGCTGATCCAGCTGCAGGAAAAGAAAGACGAGATGAATTCGAAGAAGCCAGACAATCGGGATAAAACGCACGAAACGGTCAGGAAACTGAAACAATTCAAATCGATCGGTCCGGATATCGCGAGATGTCTTGCGTGGGAAGTGGCGGACTGGGAACGATTCGGAAACGCGAAAAAGTTCTCCTCATTTTTCGGAATGACCCCGTGTCCGTTTTCGAGCGGAACGATCAATCGAGAACAGGGAATCAGCAAAGCGGGAAGAAAATCATTGAGAAAGAAGGCCATTGAGCTTGGCTGGCTTTGGGTCCGATGGCAGGGAGAAAGTCATCTTGTGAAGAAATGGAAAGACCGGTTAGACCAGAAAGGCAGAGTCCGGCGAATGGCAATTGTAGCACTGACTCGTCAACTTCTGGTGGCCCTCTGGAGATATGTTGTCAAAGGGGAGCCGATCGAAGGTGCAATCATGAACGATCCAATAATGGAAGGATAAATTACGGTGAAACGAACTCGTTTTTTCCTTGGCTGACAACCGCCGATCAAAAGGTTGAGAATTTCATCGTTCATTCTGAAGGAGAAGAAAAAGAATCAAAATTGAACATAAGGCCATCTCCCCGATACTTCCTGGTTGCAGAGAAGCATCCGACTTTTAAAGCCTGAGAACCTGAGTTCACGGAAACGCATGAGATAGATTATCAGCGAAAGAGATTTCACTCTTTCAGGTCGATAGAAGGTTGGGACCGATTTTCGGCAGCCCGGGCGGACGTGAAATGTTCAAAAGAGATAAGAACCAAAAGAAAGAGAAATCGTTTTAGAGGTCGGTGGGTACAAAAAACTTTCCGTCCTTCTAAAAAACGCAAAAAAACAAGGAAAAGTGGCAAAAGCCGCTTGACAAAACCTATCATAGAAGGAAAAGGCTGATATGCTGAACTTCTTCAAATCCGGAATCTGGACGCTCCGCGCCGCCGATTTTCCTCCGTTTGTACGCTCGCTCATCGCTCTCCTGCGCATCATCGTGCTT
>CAVKXR010000311.1:0-2215 GCA_963660275.1 Oscillospiraceae bacterium | reverse complement strand
CCGAATTCACCGGCGCGAACGGCTACCCCGTCCGCCACGAACCCTACTACGTCACCATCCCCCTCGGGGAATGGGAGGACATGACAGACGAGCTGAAGCGCCTCCGGGAGGAGAACCAAAGGGTAAGGGAAAAAAACGAACCAATGGAGACGAAATGAGGACCACGAAAAAGATAGACGGAAAGGAATACATGACGGCGGGAAAGGCGGCGGAAATCCTCGCCCTCTCGAAACCGACGGTCCTGCTCAAGTGCAGGCAGGGAAAGCTCTCCCACCTCCGCCTCGGCTGCGAATACCTGTTCCTGCCGGAATGGCTCTCCGACTTCGTGAACGAGAACACGAAGATAGGGGTCGCCAAGTGAAGCGCTTCGGCATAAGCCAGCGGAACAGGTCGCGGGGCAACAGGACATGGTACGGGCGCATCTTCGACACCGAAACCGGGGAGACGTCCTACGTCTCGCTAGGCACGACCAGCCGCCAGAACGCTCTCGACTGGCTCGCCAAGGCGAACGCGGAGCGGTTCCTCCCGGAAAGAAGCGAGTCGAAGAACCCCGGAATCGGGGAATGCGCCGAGGCGTACCTCAAAAACGTCGGGGGCGTCAGGCGGCGCGACCCCGGAACGCTCGCCATCTACTCCCGCTACCTCGACGAGCTTTCAAGCTTCTGCAGGGAACAGGGGATAGCCGGAATCGCGGACTTCTCGGCAAGGTCCGCCAACGGTTTCATGGCGACGCTCGCGAAGAAGTCCCCGCAGACCGTATCCTGCGAGATAGGCGCGCTCCGTTCCTTTTTCCGCTGGGCGATAGACGACTTCGACATCCCCGTGAAGAACCCCTTCCGGAACATCCACCCGCCGCGGATAGCGCGGAAGCCGCGCGAGTTCTGGACCGTCGAGGAATGCGAGCGGATAGTGTCCGCCGAGACGAACCCCGAATACAGGTGCTTCTTCGCCCTCATGGCGTTCGCCGGGCTGCGCCGCACCGAGGCGCAGAAGGTCCGCGCCGAAGATATCGCGGGTGGAAAGCTCCGCGTCACCGGGAAGCGCGGAAAGTATTCGTCCCTGCCCGTCGGGAAACGCCTCGCAAGGCATCTCGACGAATACGCGGAAAAGTCGGGAATCCGGGAAGGCTTCCTGTTCCCCCGGCTCTCCAAGATCCGGGCAGACAACCGGCACCTCGCCGCCACCGTGGAACGGGCGGGGCTTTCCCCGGAAGGCGCACACTTCCACCGGTTCCGCCACTCGTTCGCCTCGAACCTGCTTGTCCGCGGGGCGTCCATCAAGGCGGTCCAGCTGCTCATGCGGCACGAGAACGTGGCGCTCACCCTCTCCATCTACTCGCACCTGCTCCCTAGCGACCTCGAAGCCGCGGCGGATTCCCTCTGACCGCCTTTCCGACGACACACGATTTACACACCCGGACGAAAAAAGCCCCCGGATTTTTACCTATTTCCGCCACTGCGATTTAACACTTGGAAAAGCCAAGAACCGCATAACCGCGCGGTTTTCCGCAAAAATCGGCAGAAAAGCGCAAGTCGGCACGGAAATTTAGTATAATAGGCGGAAGTCAATAACCGCAAGGGCTAGACGGGAACGACACATCTTTTACACACTTTTTCGCTTCAAGGATTTTTGATTTCCAGTCCGCCGGGCTGGTTTCGAACACCCGGATTTCGCACCTTGCGTCCTTCCCGACGGCGTGGGAGACCCTCGGCGTACCGATGCGCGTCCAGCAGTCGTCCTCGATGACGCCCGCCTTCACGAGCAGGTCCTGCACGCTCGACAGCTGGTTGTCGCCGTCCCGCCTCCGCAGGTCCGAGTGCACGAAAAGGATTTCGATTTCCGCGCAGGCGTAGGGCCTTTCCGGGATTCCCTGCGCCCGGAGCTGCATGAGCGCCGAATCCCGCCAGCGGCGGAACTGCGGGCTTTTCACCATCGTTCGCGTGCGCGCGTTGAACGTCTGCGAGTTCTTCTGCGCGGGCGTCTCGCCCGCTATCGCGTAGTCGCGGCGGCGTAGCCTTTCCATCGGGTTTCCCTCCCTCACTTCCACAGCACCTGCCTCCGGGGCTTTCCGTCGATGGAAACGCCCACGTGGAAGAAGCGGATTCCCGAGGAGACTTTCCCCGGAGATACGCAATACACTATCAGCTGGTCGAGGGCTACCGGGATGTCTGCCGAATAGACGGTCTCCGGGATCGCCCTTTCGAGCGCGCCGAGC
>CAVKXR010000310.1:0-2224 GCA_963660275.1 Oscillospiraceae bacterium | reverse complement strand
GTGTCGTTTTGAATCGAGGCGTGTGATTGCAAAATGTTTTCGAGGCGCAGCCGGGAAATTTTTTTCCGGTAAGTGACGAGAACTTTTTTCCCACGGGCGACGCTTTCGGAAATAAGGTTTGCCGCAAAAGATTCTCTCTTGGAACCGGGCGGCGTTTCGATGATTTCGATTTTGTTTTGTGAAGAAAGCGTTTCGACGAGAATCGTATTCGCTTCGGAATCCATGGGGCGGATCAAGTAATGTTTCGCCGGGTTGAAAATTTCATCCGGATTTTTTTCGTCGATATCGGAATCGACAACGTGAAAACCGCTTGGGGAAAGAAGTTCCTTCGCTGTGAAATCATCCGTAGAGGCTTTTTCGTTCCATTTTTCTGCTTCAGAGTCTTGGTGGGCGAAAAGGCTTGTCGCGTCAAAAAATCCGAGGAACATGCCGCGGGAAGTGCTTTTCCATCCGGCGACAGCATCGACGGCCCGCTCAACGGCGAGAAAATATTTTTTTGTTTGAAACGCCGAACCGTCCCAGAAAATTTTTGCCGGGGGAAGGTCAATCGCATCCCTGCTTTTTATCCGCAGCGGGACATTTTCGACAGGTGATAGATTCCGAAGCGAGACGGTCAGGTTTTTTGTTTCGAGCGTGACTGGAACGAGTAGCAGCGGGGCGGTATTCTGGGAGCGTAAAAATCCGACGGACAGGAAGAGATTTTGTGAACCGGTTTCGGTTTCCATGATGCGAACCGCATTGCGAAAATCTTCTAGCGTGGCCTTTTGATCTTCTTCCGTAAAGGCGGGACTTGTCGGGATGAAGAGCGTGAGTGGCAGGGCGATAGGCTTTCGATACCATTTTTCCAAAAAGGGAACGCCGTCTTCCGCGATAATCGGCGTCTGGAACTTGGCTTTTGAACGGATGTTTAGAAATCTGCTTTTTGAACCCGGATCAAAGGAAGCTGTTCGTAAATCTTGAATTTTGGAAAAGAGAGCGTCCGCCATATACACGCAATATAATTTCAAATTTTTGGAAAGAGAAATTTTTTTGCGATTTGGATGGCTTCTTGGATGGAAAGACTTTTGGGATTTGGCTGAAGTCCGGCCTTGTGGCAAACTTCTCCGAGGAGCTTTTCCGGGGAAATTCCTGCGTCGCGTTCTCCACGGATGCTTGCCGCATGTTCCCGCTTGGAAAGTTTTTTCCCGGCCTGTGAAAGCAGGAGCGGATGGTGAAGAAAAATCGGTGGGTTGCTTCTTCCGAGAGCCTTTGCGAGGACTATCTGGCGCGCGGTCGAGTCTAGAAGGTCTTTTCCGCGGACGACAAGCCCGATGTCTTCTTCAAAGTCGTCCGCAACGACGGCGAACTGGTAAGTCCATTGCCCGAGCCTGTCCCTTACCGGGAAATCTCCGCATTGCCCGCTCGGGTTTTCTCGGAATTTTCCGAGGAGAAGATCCTCCCATTCGACTGTTTCGTTCGGGGTCTTGAAGCGGACGGCAAAACCCTTTGCGAAGGGAAGTCCCCGGTTGCGGCAATGTCCCTGGTAGATGGCTTCGCCGTTCGGGTTTGTCGGATTGGTTTCGAGGGTGAATTTTCGGGAACAGTCGCAGGCGTAAAGCAGCGACTTGGCTTTTAACCGTTCGAAGAATTTTTCGTAGCGAGTTTCGTTTTGGCTTTGGATGGATTCCGCTTCCCAAACGAATCCGAGCCATTCCAGGTCTTCGCGGATGGCGTCGATGTAGGCAGGCCGTGCGCGGCTCTTGTCGTGGTCTTCGATGCGAAGGCGGACGCGGTATCCGAGCTTTTCGGCGGCGGCATAGACGAATAGGGCGGAGAGAACATGACCGCGGTGCAGAAAACCGGTCGGGCTGGGGGCAAAGCGCGTGAATTGCGGGATTGTCTTCGCCATTTTTTTGTCCATGTTTTCAATATAGCATTTGGGGTGGGGGATGGGATGTTAGAACTTAGAGCCGAGAGCTTAGTTGAGAGGAATCAGAAATTAGGACTTAGGAATCAGTGGTTAGAGCTTCGTGAGTAGTTGAAAGAAATTAGGAAACAGGAATCAGTGATAAAATGGGAAGAGGGACACGCTAAACGGGACGAGGGACGTTTGAGCGATCAGAAAAACAGCTCGCTAACCTGTCATTATCGGACTTGATCCGATAATCTCAATCCCATACAAGGGATTCCCGTGTCTGTGTCCGCCGCGGCGGACGGGCACGGGAATGACATAAACAGCGTGGCC
>CAVKXR010000309.1:0-2237 GCA_963660275.1 Oscillospiraceae bacterium | reverse complement strand
GTGTAGTACAGAGCCAGTCCGTAAACATATCTAAAGCCGAACTCCGTAGAAGTCCAAAATTCCGTAAAGCCGCGAACATCACCGAACGACCCGCTGTAGAAGCGACCGCCAGCCGGAAGCGCTCCGAAACCGAAAGAGTTCGATCCATTGCCATTTTTATCCCACTCGCTAGTCGATTTCAACGCTTCGCCTAGGGAATCCGAATCCGTACTGCCAATTTCTTCGGCAACAAAGCTCATCAAAGCGTTCCACTCCGTCGTATCGGGCACGTGCCAGCCCGCAGGACAAGCTCCACGGACGGGATACTTCGGGGAACATGTCGTGTCATAACCGCATCCTTCGCCGTTTTTGCCAAACATCGCGGCAGAGTCCATCGCCGCGGACCAGAGGTAAAGACGACCGTACTTTTCGCAGTTTACCGAGTCGTTATCATAGCAGAAGCTTGAAGAATCTTCCGCTTCCGTCTTTTGAAGATAGGCATAGTTCAAATTCTCCGCCATCCAGGTTTGCGAACCAATACGAACCGTTTTATAGACCTGGCTGTCGCGCATATCGGTGACGGAACCGTAAACGATTCTATTTTCACAATTTTCGTTCCGCGGGTCGTAAGCTTTGCCCCCGCACAAAGCGTAGAGCGAATCCTCGAAGCAGAAAGTTTCCTCCGGGCTGTAAAATTTTCCGTCGCAGAACGAATAGACGGAATCCGCAAAACAAAACCGGGAATCGGGATCATAATACGAATCGCCGCAAATCGCTTTGTACAAAGTAACCGTGTCCTTTCCGCAGACCTGCGTAAAGGAGCCGTCGCCGTTATCGGTCGTGGAGCAGCCTTTCCCGTCAAAGCCATTTTGAAGAGTTCCCACGGTATCGCTTCCGCAGACGACTGCGAAACTTTCCGACTTGGCGATTTTGGAAATCGTACATGAATTGCCTACATCGCCTTTCTTGCCATCTTTCCCGTTGGAGACGACACCGACCGAATCTCCTCCACAGACGATTTTATATCCCGAACTGTCGGCGAGAATTTCCGTCGAGCACGAAGCCTTTCCCGCATTGGAAACATTTTGCCAGGCAGAATCTGCGCACACGAAAACCGCGCCTTCTTTTTCCACGAACTTCATTTCGCCGGAACGTTCTGCCGTGCATTTCCCGAGCGAATCCGCGGATGCCACAACTTCCAGCCCGGAGGTTTCTTTTGTCACGTTGGTCACATCGTCACCGCAAGCGACGAGGCAAAGCATCGCTGTCGAAATTCCGAACAGGGAAAGCTTGAAAATTTTCACCGGGATTCCTTTTGATGATTGAATTTTGATTCTTCGAAATATCGATTCCATGTCCTGATTCCTGATTCCTGTTTTCTGTTTCCTGAGTCCTGATTCCTATCGCCTAATCCCTGACGCATCGCACGGAGCGGGCTTCTTTCTTGGAGAGACTTTCCCTGGACACGCGCGTGTTGTGAGCATATTGCACGACGCTTTGGGCGTTTAGTTCGTCAATTTCTGTCGGAGTCCAGAAGAACGCTGTCCTGCCCAAGCCTGTAAACAAACCGCTTGAATCGCGCTTTCCGGCGGGCATGATTCCGAACCCGAACTTATCGGAGCCGTAGCCGTAAGGCAAGCCGTCTTCTTCCCAAGCGTCCTGGGATTTCAAGGCGTAGCCGACATTATCCACACCGCCTATTTTTTCGGCGACGAATTTTTCGAGTTTGTTCCAGTCAGCGGTGTCGGAAGTGCGCCAGCCTTCCGGGCAAACTTCCAAAGCCGCTTCCCATTTGTAGAGACGGCCAAACTTTTCGCAGTTTTCGATGTCGCCGTCGTAGCAAAAACTTGAAGAATCTTCCGACATACCGTAATTGAGGTTCTTTGCCATCCACGTCTGTTCACCGAACGTGATGAAGTCATATAGATTGCCGTCGCGGGCATCGCAGAACGTGTTTTCGATGTCGTAGGATTTTCCGCCGCAGCGCGAAACGATGGAATCCGAGACACAGAAGCTCTTGTTGAGGTCGATGGGTTTTCCGCCGCAAAAAGCCTTGTACAGCACGATGGAATCGCCGCCGCAGATTTGCGTGACCGAGCCGTCGCCGTTGTCGGAGAATCGGCAATCATCCCCGTCAAAGTTAGCCTGGAGCGTTCCCACGGTATCGCTTCCACAGACGACCAGATATTCGTCCGATTTCAATGCGTTCGCCACGGTGCAGGATGCGCCTTTGTTTCCCTTTGCGCCATCCTTTCCGC
>CAVKXR010000308.1:0-2256 GCA_963660275.1 Oscillospiraceae bacterium | reverse complement strand
GGCCCATTCCGTGTCCAGGTTGTAGCGGTCGCAGGGAATGCATTTTTCCCGCGAAAGAATCCAGTGGAACTTTTTCATTTCGAACCAGTCCTTGGCGACGACGATGCTTCGCTTGTGCGTAATCAGCGAGAGAAGGAGTATCGGGTCGCTTGTCGATGTATGGTTCGCGATAATGATCGACGGTTCCTTAAAGCGTAGCGAGGAGACGGACGGGTCGGTGAAAACGAGCTTTGGGCGGAAACCGATGCGAAAATAAAGCTTTCCGATAATCTCGCAAAGGATAACGGCAAACCGGATGGGATATTCGAAAATGGCCACGCCCGCTTCCTTATTTTCCGAGCGAATCTTTCGGAATGGTGGTGAATGTGAGCGAGCCTTTTGCGTGGAGCGTTCCGTTCACTTTGACCGTGCAGTCGAAACCGACGAGAGTGCCTCCGCTTTTCGTCTTGGCGACAGCGAGTTCCAGCTGGTCTCCGGGAATCGCCGGCTTTACGAACTTGAAACCGTCGATTTTTAGAAGCACGTAAAGCTTGTCGTCTAGGTCTTCGGGCTTCTTTTCGATGACCAGCGAACAGAGCTGTGCGCAGGCTTCGACGACGAGAACTCCCGGCATGATAGGCGTTCCCGGAAAGTGTCCGATGAAGTAGGGTTCGTTGACGCTGACATTCTTGATGCCCGTCGCGGATTCTCCCGGAACAAGCTCTAGAACCTTTTCGACCATCTGGAATGGAGGCCGCTGGGCGATTCTTTCGCTTATCTCGTAGATGTTCAGGCTCATAGCGAAAGTCCTCCGTCGAGGACAAAAACCTGCCCCGTCACATAGGCGAACTGGTCGGAAACCAGTGCGGAAACCATGTTCGCAACTTCATCCGCGGTGCCGAAACGTTTTAACGGAATCTTTTCCAGGTAGGCTGCGCGCTTTTCTTCGGGAATCGCTTCGATCATTTCGGTGGCGATGAATCCCGGAGCTACTGCGTTGACGCGGATGCCGTAACCGCCGAGTTCCTTGGCGAGCGTCTGTGTCAGGGAATTGACCGCGCCTTTCGTTGCGCTATAGACGCTCTGTCCGGCGAGCGCGAACTTGGAACTGACCGAGGACATGTTGACGATTACGCCGGACTTTTGCTTGAACATTTTCAGCGCGACCTGCTGTGCCGCGTAGAAGTATCCTTTGACATTCAGGTCGATGCATTTATCGAGCGTCTCGGGGTTGATCATCAGCAGGTATTCGTCTCGGACGATTCCCGCATTGTTTACGAGAACGTCGATTCGACCGTAAGCCTTGAATACGTCGCGGACCATCTGCTTGACTTCGGCGAGCTTGGAAACATCTGCCTTGTAGATCATTCCCTGTCCGCCGTCCGCTTCGATTTGTTCGAGCGTTTGCGTTGCGGCTTCGTCGGAACTCGAGTAGTTGATAACGACGGTATAGCCGTCTTTCGCAAGCCGGATGGCGCATGCCTTGCCGATTCCCTTGGACGCTCCGGTGATGAGAGCTACTTTCATGTTTCCTCCGTTTATTTGCCGAAAACGACTGCGCTGTAGGAGCCGCCGGTTGCAAACGAGATGGCTAGAATTTTTTGGAAGCCCTGCGCATCGACCTTCTTCCTTGTCGCGGAGCCGTCGCTTCCGATAAAGTAAGCGAAGTCTTCTTTAAGTTCCGAACTGAGCAGGAGTGCCGCTTCGGCGGCGGCGAGCGTGGCGGATGCGGCGCGTCCTTCGCCGACGCGTTCCTTTACTTCAAAGATCGGGAGGCTGGAAACCTTGTCCTTGAATACACGGGCTAGCGATACCTTTTCGATGTCGTCGAGTTCTTTCAAGCCGTTGGCGAATCCGCATACGGCGTCGATATCGTTTGGTGTGAGACCTGCGTCCTGGATCGCAGCGAGAATCGCCTTGTCGAGCGCTTCGTCCGAACCTGAAATCTTGCCGAACTTGACGTTCTTTCTGCCGTTTCCGTAACCGAGCGCATAGCAATAGATCTTTGCTCCGCGGGCCTTTGCCGCTTCTTCCGTTTCGAGCAAGAGGGAAACGCTTCCGTCACCGAGGACAAAACCTTCGGAGTTCGAATAAGGAGCCGTCGGCGTCCCAGCGAGGACGTTCAGCTTCTCGGCGAATTCCGTGATGATGGGGAGATTTTCGTCGGTGCCGGTCGCCATCATCGCCTGTTCCTGTCCGTCGTGGATGACGTTCATCGCGTAACCGATGCTGTCGAGACCGGATAGCGGTCCCGTGGTGATGGTCACACCGTAGCCC
>CAVKXR010000307.1:0-2271 GCA_963660275.1 Oscillospiraceae bacterium | reverse complement strand
CTTCATCGCCGACCGAAGGCACAAAGTTTAGCTCATCGGAATTAGCGGTAAGGAAAATTCCATCTTCCGTTCTGATAAAAACTTTCTTGCCTTGAATCTGGATAATTTTAGCCATGGTTTCTCTCGATTACTTAAAATGGTTAATCCCTAACACAGCGCACGGAAAGCAAAGAATTTACTCGTCGCACCTCATTATCCATCCCTGCTCCTGAATACAGATGAAAACAGTCCGCATATAAATCTTCTCCCCGATCTGTCCAAAATTCCGTCCAAAGGCCTTCCCCCTCAAAAAAAGATCCATTTCCCGTCCCAGCGGGCAACGCTCCAAAACCGACACAGTTTGAGGCATCCTTGCTCCACTCCGTTGACTTCAAAGCATTTCCCCAACCGACATTATCGCAATACGCCGCAATTTTAAGAGCATCCCACTCAGCCCATGTCGAAAGATGCCATCCCGCCGGACAAGCGGTTTGCGCGGCATCCCATGTATAGAGCCTACCATACTTTGCACACAAGAAAGCGTTATTGTTATAGCAAAAACTATTCGTTGTCATAAAGTTCAAATTTTGAGCCATCCAAACTTTTTCGCCAACCTCTATGGTTTTATAGACCATACCGTTTCGCGTATCTACAAATACACCAAAGCTTTGACTGCTAGAACTCACAATTCCAACATTCCAGTTTACTCCGCTACTAGAACTTTTCTCCGAAATATTTTTGCCCTCGGAATCCCAGTCAACATCTCCATAACGACTATCAATTTGCGATGCATAATCCGTGCAAGAAACCAACGCAAATCCAAACAAAGCGAAAACAATCAAAAGTCGTTTTGACAAACTCATACCACATCCTCTAAAAGAAAAAAGAAATCGAAAGGCTTGCCGCTCCAACTCCGGCAGCAACAAAACCTAAAAGCCTCGCCAACTGAAAACTTTCAGCGACATCCTTTCGATTTTTTAAATCGTAATTGGAAGTCGGCAAACCTTTATCCCGTTCCTTCTTTGCTTCATAATCACCATAGTAGACCAAGACTCCGCCGCCAAGTATAGCGGCCACCGAAATTAGGCGCCATGTATAAATTTGTGATTTCGTTAAAGGATGGTGTTCTATATCGGCATCAACCGAAGAGCCCTCGATTTTTGAATCAAGATCTTCGTTTAATGTTAAATCGACCTTCTTGTTCTCTTCTGGCATTTCAAAGCGGGATGAAATTTCTTTTTGAAAATCAGATGCAATTTTTCGCAAAGCAGGAAGCACCGAATCTACGGAAATCACCGCACTCTGCCGAGAACAATTTTCAAAGCGCACCAAGTCATCAATCAACTTCGCACTATCCAACGTTCTCAAGTATGTCTCGCCATAGCATCTTGGAGGCACATGGCAGGTGTCGGAATCAATAAGGGAAAATTCCTTTTCAAAACCCGGAATAAACTCCGGAAAATCAGTACGAGCATCTTCAAAAGGAACCAGATCCCAATAAGGCCCTTCAGCACACGTCTCAGCAGTATACGTCGGAAGCGGGACAGTTGTTAGAATCCGAAAAGTCCAATCGGCTCCTACTTCAAAATCATACGAGCCAAAAGCCCATTTTATAAACCTCAATTTCCTTCCAAAAAATTCTTGGCTAAAGCCATTATCCCAATCAAGCGAATCATTTTTTAACGCTTCTTTCATTTCGTTAGGATGATCCTCGATAAAAGTAAAAATCTCATTATCACGATAAATCTTATAACGGTTTCTGAAGTTCTCCAAAAAATGATTCCATTTTTCCTTAAAATTTTTAGCAAGCCATAAAACATCGGATCGTACAGAATTGACAATAACGGAATCCGAAACACATTCCCCGTCAAACGAATTTCCGTAGTGGAAAAAAGTTTCTCCAGAAGGACATTTTTTGGAGCAGCCATAAACAATGTTAAAATTTTTCGAATTTTCTTGGCGCAAAAGGCTCGACTGGTAGTCTTCATTGCACACAAATGAAAAATTTTTTCTGTCTTCCGAAGAGTTTTCCGGCAATTTCATGCAGGCAAGACCGAGTAATTCTCCATTATCCACAACCTCATCCTGCAGTTTTTTCAAAAAATATCCATCATGGCATTTTACACTTTTCCAATCTACGCATAGCGACGACACGGCATCTATCCGATCAAAAGCAAAAACATCTTCATAGTATCCCAAGAACGGCAAGTCATCCTTTTTACAAATTTTTCCAGAATTCGAAAGTTCATACTTCAACCCTGAGCAATCATATCCCTTTACCGAAGCCGATTC
>CAVKXR010000306.1:0-2290 GCA_963660275.1 Oscillospiraceae bacterium | reverse complement strand
AAATAAAAGTAGATGAAAACGGCTTTGGAGCGTTATAGAAAGAAAACGGACTTTTTTTAGGAGAATCGAATGCTTGTATGTGACAAAAAATCCCTTCCGCGGGAACGTCTGGCGAGTGAAGGCCCGGAATCTCTTTCGACATCGGATTTGCTCGCGCTGATCTTGGGACGGGGAACTGCAGAAAAAAATGTCTTTGCCCTTTCCGATGAACTCGCCGAGTTTCTTTCGAAAGCGGCCCGCCGCCCGACCTTGGAAGAACTTTGCGGAATCGGCGGCCTCGGGCGTGCCAAGGCTTCCCAGATCTTGGCTTGTCTGGAACTTTCGAGCCGGTTCTTTTTGGGTTCGCGGATGACGAACGTGACGTCTCCGGGGTCGCTATTACCGCACTTGGCGTTTCTCAAGTTCCGTCGGCAGGAATGCTTTGTCGCGGTTTCGCTGAGCAGTTGCAACGGAATTCTGGGCGTCCATCTGGTGACTTCGGGGCTTGCCGATCGCACGCAGGTCCATGCACGGGAAGTCTTTTCCGAGGCGATTCGGGACCGGGCTTGCTGCATCATCGTGGCGCACAACCATCCGTCGGGATCCTTGATCGCTAGCGAAGAAGACAAAAAAGTGACGCGGTCGCTTTGCGATGCCGGTCGGATGCTTGAAATTCCCGTTTTAGACCATTTGATCGTGTCTTTTCGAGGCTATGCCAGCCTAAAAAGGGAATTCCCCGAACTGTTTTCGTTTAGTTGAGCTGATTTTGGACGTCTAAGCTTTTTGGGATGAGCTAAGCGGAACACGGGACGCGGGGACGGTGCATTCCTCGGCTTTCCTTTCCCATGTCATTCCCGTGCTTGTCCGCCGCGGCGGACGCAGACACGGGAATCTCTATTTATACAGGAGATTATCGGGTCGAGCCCGATAATGACATTTGACGGGTCAAGCCCGGCAATGACAGGTTAGCAATAAGTCCGGTATTCAGAGCTTAGTTGAGAGAACTCAGAGCTTGGAATTGCTGACATTTAAGTTCTCGGGATGAGCTAAGCGGAAACATGGGACGAGGGAATTTGAAGCGAACAGTTATCGGTCTGATGTCATTCCCCGGCTTGACCGGGGAATCTCTTGTATGGGGATTATCGGGTCAAGCCCGATAATGACAGCTTGAGCGTTCCGATGATGACACATTAAGCGACATTATGGCAGGATGACACTGAAGTAAAAGCCCGCTCAGACGCTCCTCGTCCCTCTCACCGTGTCCCATGTCCCTTCAAACAACTAAATCCTGTTTCCTGAGTCCTGAATCCTATTAACTCACAACTATCAACTAATCCCTTCTGTTTCCTAAATCCTGTCTCCTGATTCCTCACTACCATATTCTAGCAACGCTCCGACCGCCATTTTCCCCTTTTTATCCGCTTGTTATGTAAAAATGCGGAAACGAAGTTGCTTTGAGACATATCGGAAAAGACAAAAAAGTTTTTTCTAACTATCTTTTATCAGGATTAGGCTCGTTTTTCGGGCTGAAGAGGATTGGTTTTAAAGAAGGAGAACCAATGAATAAATGCATCAAATGTCTGGCCCTTCTGGGATTATCGGTTTCGCTCGCCTTTGCGCACGAGACCTTTAACAAGAACGGGCAGCTCGGTTTCGACAAAACCTACTCGGCGAAGTCGATGAAGCACGGTCAGCTTGGCATCACTCTTTTAGGGGATGTCTCGAATGATGGCGGCGTCTTCGACTCCTACATGTTTAACAGATATTCAAAAGATGGTCAGCGTCTGAATGACGAACTGGACCAGTTTATCGGGCTTAGCGGCTATTTCGGGATGTCTTTCGGCATGTTCGAAATCATGGATGTCGCTATCATGCTCCCGGTCTATTACGACCAGCTGGAATTCAAGAATTCCGATGCGGCAAAGCAGGGATATCTGGGAAACCTCCGCGCGACGCTGAAATTCCGCGCTCCGCTTCCCGAAGACCAGCTCTTTGACATTGCGCTTATTCTCGGAGCGGACTTCCCGACGACAGACGCTTCGAAGCGCGGTTCCTGGGTCCGCGAACCGGACTACATCAACCTGGGGCAGTTGAACAGCTACGCTTTCGGGTCGAACAACTCGATTTTCCGCATCACCGCTGCCGCGACGATGGACCTCCGCAAAATCGATGCGGCTCCGCTTCTCTTCCACGTGAACGGCGGCTATCGCTTTACGGTCGGCAACGACGACTATCCCGGGTTCTATTCCGTTGCGTTCGGCATGGAACTCTATCCGCTTTCGGTCGTATCGATCTTCGGTGAATACTATAT
>CAVKXR010000305.1:0-2307 GCA_963660275.1 Oscillospiraceae bacterium | reverse complement strand
CCAATATAATACTTGGTATAGACCTCCGCCGTATTGACAGAAGTCTTCACGTAAGTCCTAGCCTGTTCTATGAGACCTGACACCTTGCTAAATAGGTCTTCAATATTATCTGAAGTCTTTATTATTTCGTTTGCCATAATTCCATATAGTTGTATTTTGAATTTGTGAGACAGCGTCTCACATTTTTCACAATTCATCCACATTCACCTCTATCCCCAAGATACGCTGTATCTCTGCCAAGGTCTTGTCTATCTCGTGGTCGAGAGCCTTGCGCTTCTTGAAATAGTCGGCAAGCAGCTCGGCAGGAGGCAAGATTTCCTCGTCCTCCTTCGGGAACTTGCACAGGTCGAAGTTGCAGTCCATGTCTAAAAGTTGCTGGGCGGTGAACACGCGGCTTTTTTCGCCAATTTCGTCGCAGACGATTTCCTTTCGGTCGTTCCACCATTCTTTTATTGGCGCGGTGTGCTCCAACTTCATCGGTTTGGTTTTGGAAAAATGCTTGTAGCCTTCAGGCATATCCATGCGGTAGAACCAGGTTTCTTTCGTTCTGAAGCCTTCGGCAGAGCCTTCTGCCGCCTCGTTGTCGAAGAAGAGAATGTTGGTAGCAATCGATGTGTATGGAGCAAAGATGCTTCCCGGCAAACGGATAACGGTATGGAGATTGAACTTGCGCAGCAGATTTTCCTTAAGGGCCAGTTTTGCACCATCGGTGCCGAACAGGAAACCGTCGGGAATGATGACGCCAGCGCGTCCGCCGCTTTTTAGTCGATACATGATAAGCGCGATAAAGAGGTCTGCCGTTTCGCTCGAACGGTATTGCAGGGGAAAATTACTTTTTACGCTCTCTTCCGTGCTGCCGCCATAGGGCGGATTCATGCCGATGACATCAACCTTGTCGCTTTCCTTGAAGTCGGCAAGGTTTGTGCCGAGCGAATCGCAGTTGCAGATGTTGGGGGCTTCAATGTCGTGCAGCAAAAGGTTCGTGATGCTCAGCAGATATGGCAGCGGTTTCCACTCCTGTCCCAAGACGGCGCGTTGCAATTTTTCGCCGTCTTCGGCAGATCGCACGTTCTTTGCCATGTGGTTGAGGGCGGAGGTAAGGAAACCGCCCGTTCCGCTTGTAAAATCCCCGAACGTCTCGCCGAGCTTCGGGTCGAGCATTTCCACGATGAAGTCTGTCAAGGCGCGCGGTGTATAAAATTCTCCAGCGTGACCTGCCGATTGGAGGTCTTTCAAGATGCCTTCGTAGATGTCGCCAAAGGTGTGGCGGTCTTCGGCATCGTCGAACTCAATCTCATTGACTATATTGATGACCTGACGGAGCAAGGTACCGTTCTTCATATATTGGTTCAGGTCGGCAAAGGTCTCCTGCACGATAGATTTGGCGCGTGGCGTGTTGGCATCGACAGGAAGGTTTTTCAGCGTGGGGAACAGTTTCTCATTGACGAACGAAAGCAGCGCATCGCCAGTCATGGCTTCGCCGTTTTTCTTGTCAATAGCCCAGTTGCGCCAGCGCATCTCTTCGGGAATGATGGATTTGTACGCTTTCTTTTCCGTATAGGCCTTGTATTCCCAAGTCTCCTCTTGCGTATCATAGACTTTGAGGAAAAACATCCATGTCATCTGCTCGATGCGTTGTGCGTCGCCGTTGATGCCCGCATCGGAGCGCATGATATTTTGTATTCGCTTGATGATGTTGTTTACTGCCATTGCTATGCCACGTTATAGATTTGTTCTTCGAGTTCTCGGATAGCCTGTTCGAATCCGGCGGGACCTCCGAAGAGCTTGATGATTTTTGAAGGTTTTCCGATTTCGTTGAACGGGGCTATTTCGAGAATGTTCGCCTTTTCGAAATCGAGAATGCCGTTTTCTGCGTATTTGTCGAGCAAAGCTTCGAGTACTTTGCGCGCCTTGTCCGAATATTTGCCAAAATAGTTGCGTTTTTTCACGTTGTTGGCGCGTTCTTTTCGTGTAAGCGGTGGTTGGTCGAATGCCACGTGACAGATAATGTCAAAAATGTCGGCGTTCTTCAGAGTTGGGTTAGCCTCTCTCACCGCTTCTATCAGGATGGAGTATTCCTGAAGTTCGTCGATGACGGCCTGCTTGCGTTCTGCGCTTGTCCATGTCTGGATGAACCGGTCAAGGCTCTTGAAATGGTTTCGGATGTGTGTACGCGCAAATTCCTGGACGCTTTCGGTTTTCATCGTCTTGCCGTCTTCTCCCAATACGGAGACTATCTCATGGGCGATGCGGATGTCTGTTCCTTCGATTGTATATTTCTCGCGATGGTCTTCGCCGACATGGGGC
>CAVKXR010000304.1:0-2316 GCA_963660275.1 Oscillospiraceae bacterium | reverse complement strand
CTTATATTCTCATCATCCATGGTAATGTAATTTTGAAAATCACACCCTTTCAAGCCTCCATGCTCATCATATTCTTCCAACGCAATATCGTCTTCATTAAAACACGGACAAGACTTGCCATCCTTGATGACAGGTTGAGAGCTCCAGTCGATATCCAAATCGGGATAGAGCGCTTTTAACCTTTGGGCAACCTTTACCGGGTAACAGCCATGACGTTCTTTGATTTCTAAATCGGGACAGGAATCTTTCAGCGCAGCAAAAACCTTTGGACTTAGGCCTATCGTCTTAAACGCATAGAGTATCGCGTCGGGCTCATCTTCCTTGATGATTCCGCTTCTCGCATTCTGTTCCGTTCCCCAGTGTTTCAGCATCCAGCCGAAGCGGCCACCCGGATACTCCCAAAAATTCTTGCCATCCATGGGAATAAACGCTCCGAAATTGAAGACGCGCCCATTCAGGTTCGCCCGCTCTTTAAGATCCTTGATGCGCTCGGGATTCCCCGTGATTCTCAAAAAGTTCCAATTGCATATTCTGGCTAATGCACGAGCTTTAATCGCAGCGACTCTATTTCTATCTATTTTGATGTTATCCATACTCAGCACTCCTTCTCTTTTGAGCGGTTCCAATGGCTCAAATCGCCAAAATCCACGTTTTCGCAGCCGTCGAACATGTTCGCCTTATTGGTCACGTTCGAAACGTCCCACCGGCTGATGTCGAGCTTGATTTTGCAACGACACTTGAAACGCCTCTTTTGAACATCGGGTTTCGTGATAAAGAAGGCAATTTCAAAGTCTTTGAAAAGCCCGCTCATATCCGTCACCCGAGACACGTCCAAAAAATTCAGGTCAAAAGGCTTGTCCAGTTGGTACAGGTTTTCTCCTATGCAGGAAAGGTCATCAGGGATTAGGTCCCAAACACGCTCCTTGTTCTTTAGCGATTTCAAAATTTGTACGATTTTATCCCGTGCGCATTCCAGCAGCTGGTCCAGGTGTTTTCTGCTTCGGACGATAATTTGCTCACCGTTGTACGAATCCTTGTCACTCGATCGGAACACATCCTCTTTCACTATTAACTCTCTTTCGCCTCTGGTTATCGGATCCGCTTCATACCGGAAACGGCCACCCACAACTTGTCCCTCGCCATGGCTCCACTTGCCGACGTTCACCCGCTTGCCAGACGACCACTCGACTTTGAACACGAGACCGTCCGCCGCCATCTTCCTATAGATTTTTAAGGGCGGAAGAGCTAATGTATAAAAACAAATTCCTTTTTTCGCCAATTCCTCAACATGCTTTTTATCTTCTTCTGCCGAGTCTGAAGGGTAAGATAAGTTACATTCAAAAACACCACAATCATCTTCGTATAAGGCTTCGCTAGGAGTCCCCCAGTTTTCATACCGCCACGCGGCAAGGGCCGGGCCGATATCACCTTTTTCAAAAAATAGATTCCATTGTCCGTCCAATTCCGGATCAAAATCTCGCATATCAACATCAAACAGGTAGTTGTAATCCCTCCATTCCTCCGATTCGTTGTCGGGTTCGGGAATGATCCTCGACAAAAGAAACACATCGTATTTGCGTTTGTTGGGGTAGAGGTTCCTAAATTTTTCGATATTCTCCACGTCCATCAAAAGGCGGTTATAAACCACCTTACTCGGGTCTTTCAATGTCTTTAACAGGCCGCCGTTCTCGTCATAATAATCAAACTTGATGTCGGCATTTGACAATTTCCGCTCGCCACAGCACTCCCAGCCAATCTCTAAATCGGGATAGAGCGTCCTTAGCACACGCGCAACCTCTGCTGGAGAATCGTACCACTCCGCCCTTGCCGTCTTAAACGCATAGAATATGAATCCTGGCGCTTCATCTTTAATTTCGCCATCCATCGCATTCGATTCCACGCCCCAATGGTCGCGTTGCCACTTTTTTAGGTCAAACTTTTCAACGCCATCTTCTTTGGACTGGTATTCCGGATCTTTGTCATCGATGGGGACAAAGGCCTCAAAATTGAAGACGAGACCGCCAAGGTTCGCACGCTCTTTAAGTTCCTGGATGCGTTCGGGATTTCCCGAGATCCTTAAGAAATTCGCAACATCCTTCATATTCAAGTTTCCTCAAAAAATTTTACTCGCTAAATCGGCAACGCCTAGCAGTCCGTCACCTTCGAACGGTCCCAACGGCTCAAGTCACCGAAATCTATGTTTGGGCAACTATCGAACATGTGCGCCATCTTCGTCACATTCGAAACGTCCCACTGGCTGATATCGAGCTTGATTTTGACATTACAACAAGTCGTTCTACGCCCCCACTTGAAAAG
>CAVKXR010000303.1:0-2317 GCA_963660275.1 Oscillospiraceae bacterium | reverse complement strand
AGAAAATTCAGGTCAAAAGGCTTGTTTATTTTAACATTATACCTCTCTTCACCCGGCTTCTCATTTCGATAACGCATCAACTTCACCTCATAGGAATAGTCATCTGGCATTAAACCGAATTTCATCAAGACACTATCACCGAAAACAATCGAACTACAAATGTCATAAATTCTACCCCCAACATCTTTCAACAGCTGGTCCAGATGTTTTCTGTTTCGGACGATAATTTGTTTTCCGTTGTACGACTTGTAGTCTCCCAATCGGAACACACCCCTTTTCTCTATCAATTCTTTTTCAAACTTGCTTATCAATCCTCCTTCATACAAAAAGCAGCCATCGACAACTCGCCCTTCGCCACTCGCCCAGTATCCATAGGCATCGGATTCCCACTCGGCTTTAAACACGAGGCCGTCCGCCGCCATCTTCCGGTATATTTTGAAAGGCGGGAAAGAGAGCGTATTAAAATGGAATGTCTTGTTCTCCCCAAACGGTCCCCCTCTTAGCTTCTTAAATAAAGAGAAAACAACATACTCATTCTCCGCGCTATCCATGGCTTCGCTAGGCGTTCCCCAGTTTTCATACCGCCATGCGGCAAGAGCCGGTCCGATATCGTCTTTTTGGATTTCTCCTTTTTCCAAGTCCGTGTAATCCGTCCATTCCTCTGATTCATTGACTGGTTCAGGAATTATCATCGCCAAGGAAAACCAGTTCCATTCATCGTCTTTATCGTAGAGTTTCTTGAACTTTTCGGCATTCTCGCGGTCCATCGTAACCGTATTTCGAAACACTAGCCGCGGGTCCTCCCATGTGTCCAACAAGCCACCATTCTCGTCATAGTAATCAAACTCGATATCGAGATTTGACCATTCCCGAGGTCCCTGGCAGCTCCAATCGATATCCAAATCGGGATAAAGTTTCTTTAGTGCACGGGCGACCTTTGCGGGACTATTCTGAAAATTTTTATACTCTCCGTCAGGATCATTGGCAAGAATCTTCACAGCCGTTTTGAACATATAAAATATCGAGTCAGGCTTTTCTTCCTTGATCTTTGCGTCTTTCGCGTTCTGTTCCGTTCCCCAGAGACCATCTCTACGTTCCAAGTCTAACTTTTCAACGTCTTCATCCATTAGATAATATTCCGAGTTGTATTCTTTTACAGGTACAAACGCTTCGAAATTGAAGACACGCCCATCCAGGTTCGCCCGCTCTTTAAGTTCCCTGATGCGTTCGGGATTTCCCGTGATCCTCAAAAAGTTCCAAAACCACTTATACATAGCCGCTCCTTCGTGAAATGTGAAAGTCTCTTATTCCGTGAGAATTTTGCCAATGCCTTGATAGGGATGATCAAAGCCTTCCTCGCAAGACTTGTAGCTCAACATCTTCGCGACGATCTGCTCCGACGTCATGTGGGTATAAATCGCCCGGAAATGCTTGTCTTTGATGCACGTTGCCGTAGTCGCGTACACATCTGACGGCGCCGCGTACAGCATTTCGACAAAGTCTGTCCCATAGACAAAAACCGCCGGATAACGCCTGCCCTTGATATCAAAATCAAAGAACATGCCCGAGATGTCGTTTCTTTCTTCGTCGATTCCGGTCACCCGGCAGATTTTTACCTTCTGCGACGGAATAACCTTGGTCAGATTTTGGAACATACTTTCACAATGGCCGCCTTGCGCAAACAGGGCAGCCGTCAAGGCGAGGATTAGCAAGACGATGCGTTTCATGGGTGGGGCTCCTTTTTTGATGGTTCCAAAATGATTTCAGTGGCTGCTTATTGACGAATTTTCATCATTGATTATCAATAAGTTGCTCAGTCTTCGGCTTTAATTTTTTGATGGGATATTCTGCAATATAATAGCGTTCTTCGCTTCCTTTTGGACCGAAGTTAATGAATGGCTGTTCCGACACTAAACCATCATCAATAATTTTTTTGAGAATTTGATTGATTTCATCAATCTTTGCTTTTCGGTTTTGTCGTTGCCTTCTAAGCTCTTCCTCATCTTGCTTCCATTTCATCGCTTTAACTCCATCCATCTTTTTTGCCATTATCCGTCTTCCCTCTTCCTGCAATTTCAAAAAACGAACAAGCAGAAAACTCACATAATAGGAAGCCAAGGCAAAATACCCAAAGCCTATTTCAATGAGATCGCAAAAGAAATCGAGAAAGCCCTTCGAAATAAAGAAGAAATCTACGATGGATACAACAACACCGATAATCAAACCAATTACAGCGATTCCTCCGTTCTTTTCCTTTTCATCTTTAAAGTCTTTATCATTTTTCAAACTATCGCGAATGATACAACCTGCAAGAGGC
>CAVKXR010000302.1:0-2359 GCA_963660275.1 Oscillospiraceae bacterium | reverse complement strand
CCTGAGGCCGAGCGCAATCGCTAGCGGAATCGTGATAATCGGCTGGATGGAATTGAAAATCGCCTTCGAAAGCCCCATCACGTCGAGATGTTCCATGCCGGCGGGCGGCGGACAGAAATAGCCGAAAACGAGAGGAATCGAGAAGCACGCGATGACGCTTCCGACGAGAAAAATCTTGAGCGCGAGAATCGGGTTTCCGCCGAGAAGCTTTGCCATCACGGGGGCGGCATTGGCCGGTGGGCAGAGGCAGATCAGCATTCCGCCGAGAACGATCGCCCGGGAAAGCCCGAACGCCTTTTCCATTCCGAGTAGGATTCCGCAGAGGAGAAGCCCCATCAAGAGGGCGCGCACTTCGATTTTGAACGTGTAGCCATGTTTTTGCGGCGGAACCTTCGACACAAAAGTCAGCGCCATCATCAGCCCGATAAAGAACGGCATTAGCGGCGAAAGCACGTGCGCCTGCGGAAAAAGAATTCCCAAAAGAATCGCAAGCGGCATCAGAACAGAACGTAATTTTACCATAGCGGAGCGAAAGTTAGTAAATTGGGGCGTGATGCTGCTTTCCCGTTACAAGGACATTCCGACAGCGAAGTCGGTCATCAAGAAGAAGTCTTCGAACCCGATGCTTTTCCTCGTCGAAGGTTATGCGGTTCTCATCGTTCTCGGAACGGTTCTTCTCAAATGCCCCTTTTCGCTGCAAAGGGAGCTTTCGGTCATCGACGCATTTTTTACGGCGACGTCTGCAGTCTGCGTCACGGGGCTTTCGGTAATAGACGTCGGAGCGACCTTTACCCATGCGGGCCTTTGGATTCTCGCTGCGCTGATTCAAGTCGGCGGCCTCGGTATCATGACATTTTCGACGGCGATTCTCCTGCTTTCGGGAATGCGTCCTGGCTTTAACCAGCAAGCGATTTTCAAGTCGGGATTTACGACCGAGGGCAACATCGACCCGAAAAAGATTCTCGCGGCGGTTTTGCCGTTTACCATTGTCCTCGAAGGTCTCGGAGCGACCGCCCTCTTCACGCAGTTTGAAAGCCTCCCGCTTGACGAACGGATTCTCTATTCGGTGTTTCATGCGGTGAGCGCCTTTTGCAACGCGGGCTTTTCGCCGTTCGCCGATTCGCTGATGCATTTCCAGTTCAATCCGGTCGTCTGTCCCGTCATCATTTTGCTGGTTCTTTCGGGAAGTCTCGGATTTCTTTCCATGTCCGAAATCAAGAACCTTTTCGATTTCAAGACCCGCACCATCCAGAAAATTTCGCTCCACACGAAAATCGCCCTCCTCGCGACGCTTGTCATCGTCCTTGTCGAAATGTCGAGCGTCCTCGCCATCGAATGGAACGGAGCCTTTAGCGACCAGAACATCGCCGAGAAATTTTTGTCTGCGGCGTTTGTTTCCATCGCTTCCCGGACCGCGGGATTCAACACAATCGATCCGTTGTCGCTTCGAGAGACCAGCATGATTATCGTCATCGTCGCGATGTTCATCGGAGCGAGCCCCGGCAGTTGCGGCGGCGGACTGAAAACGACGACGGCGGCAGTCATCGCGCTGCTCGGATTTAACCGTCTTCTCGGACGCGAACGGACGCAGGTCATGGGCAGAACCATCCCTGAGGAAACGGTCGATAAGGCTGTTCGAATCTTTATCGTCTATGTCATCCTTGCGCTTGTCGGGACGCTGGTCCTTCTCTTCACCGAATTTTCGGGCAAGGCGTTTGGCGTTTCGGAATCGCATTTTTTGCGGGTGTTTTTTGAAGTCACCAGCGCGCTTTCCACGTGCGGACTTTCGCTCGGGCTGTCCCAAGAACTTTCCGCGTTCGGAAGAATCTTTATTTGTATCTTTATGTTCGTCGGTCGTATGGGCGCCCTTTTCCTGATTTCCGCGGTCGTCAAGAAAAAAGAAGGCGGTGCCTGGTATGCGGAAGAAGACATCATGGTGGGTTAAAAAATGGCCAAAAAACAGTTTGTCATCATCGGATTAGGGAACACGGGAATTTTTCTCGCGAACCATCTGACAAGCCTCGGAAGTGAAGTTCTCGCTGTCGATAATACGCCCGAAAAAGTCCAGGACATCACGCCGAACGTGGCGCAGGCGGTTGTTGCCGACGCGACCCGCAAACAGCAACTGGCTGCACTTCCCGTCACGAAAGTCGATGCCGTCATCTGTTGCATCGGCGCGGATATCGAAGCTTCGCTGCTCACGATTCTCAACTTGAAGGAGCTGGGTGTCAAGAACATCATCGCGAAAAGTTCGAGTTCGCAGCACACGTCGATTCTCGAAAGGTTCGGCGTCTCGGATATTTTCCAGCCGGAACGCGATATGGCGATTTCGCTTGCGGAGCGCCTCACTCACCCGAAC
>CAVKXR010000301.1:0-2366 GCA_963660275.1 Oscillospiraceae bacterium | reverse complement strand
CCGAGTTGTCGCCTGCGCCCGTCACATAGACTATCTGCGTGTCCGCCCCGACGACCCGCCACCGCGGTATCGCCGCGCTTTCCGCGTCGAGCTTCACGAGGTTCGAGCCCTTCGCGTCGAGGTCGCGCACGTAGAGCTCCGACCTGCCGGAGATGCCCTCCGGACGCGTGCAGAAGGCGACCCGCTTCCCGTCCGGGGAGATGGCCGGGTGGTAGGCGTCCAGCGTGTCGGGGATTTCCGTGACGGAAAGCGAAGCGTTTTGGTAATTCACAAACGCCAAGTTGCCGCTTTCATCCTTTCGGAAGACGAGTTTCGCTCGGAAAGTCCCCAGCTTGTTTTTCAAGTCATACGATGATGCCTTTAGCCGGACCGGAGAATCCGAAGCCAGACCGTTTTTGTCCAGATAGACCGCATCGGGAATTTTTCCCAGGGCGAGCCGGAAGTCTACATAGTCCGCGAACGTCGAAGAAGTCACCGCATAAACGTCTCCACGGGAGTGGAGCGTCATCGATCCCGGCGCATTGCGGAAGCTTCCGCCCTTGAGGACGCGTTCCCCGAGGCTTCCGCCGTCAGAAGCGCCTACAAAATTTACAAGTACCGTATCGCGAAACTTTCCGTTCCAATCGTTTACCCATTCCGCAGCGTTGCCTGCCATGTCGCAGATCTCGGAACGTCCCTCCACCGAGCAGACCGGATGCAATTTATAGTCCGAATTTCCCGAGTTCCAGGATGCGGATGGACGAAAATCCTGCGAGGCAACCAGGATCCATTCCGCTTCGGTCGGGAGCCTGTAGGCGTTCCGTTCCGGATAGAAGGCGAATCCTTCGAGATCCGTGCAGTTGCCCGCTTCGCTGAAAACGGCGGACGCGTATTCGTAGGCCGTGTCGAGACCTTCCGCTTTCGATTTTTCGTTGGCGAAAAGGACTGCATCAAAATAGGTAACGCCTGTCGCGGGAATATCGCCCGAGCAATCCCTCAAATGCGAAGCGAAGGAATTGTACTCTTCGCACGTCACCTCGTGTTCGCCGATGGAAAAGTCGTAGGAGAAGAGGACTTTCATTTCCGGAGTCTCGTCCGTTTTTGCGGAAAGGTTCGAACCGAGAACGGTCGATTTCCCCGCGGCTTTCACGAGCATCATCCCGGAGTGGCTTTCGTCGGGCAGAATATCGACCGGTCCGACGCTTGCCGAGGACGAGGAGTCGCTGCAAGAAAAAAGGACTAACGCCAAAAATCCAACAAAAACTTTTTTCATTTTTTTATCCATATGTCTGGGTGCCACAGATCTCCGCCGGAAATAACCGGATGGACGGACGAATCCCGGGCGTCTAAAAGGGAAACTTTTTCATGCACATCACTCGTGACCATGACGGAAATCAGATATTCCGAGCCATAGACCCATTCTGGATGGTCGAATGAATAAGGTTCCGGAGAAGGAAGGCTCCCGATTAAATTTCCTAGCGAATCCGCGATGAGAATCCGGTGATGCGGCAGGTAGTCCGCTTTCGAAAATTCCTGACCGCGCTTTGACGCCATGTCGAGAAACAGCGTCCGCAGCGATCCATCCGTTGATAAGGAAACATTGCAAACCTGTGCGCTGTCATACCAGACCGTATCTTTTTCGATGCCGGAAAGATTCGAATGGACGCGCAAATAATGTGAACCGGTAACAGCCAACCGCAAATCTTCGGAAATCCCGCCATTATAGGCTCCTGAAAAAATTTTCTGCGGGGCGGAAAGGCTTCCGTTTCGAAAAAAAACTTCAGATGTCGATTGGGATTGCCACTCGGAGTCGTCGTCGTTGATATAGCTGGTCGATACATAGACCAGAACGGTATCGCCCGAAGGCAAAACGCGAAAGCGAGGTATTGCGGCATCGCCTTCTACGGAAATTCGCCGACCGGAATCGTCCAAACGTTGCAGATAGACTTGAAAGAGCCTTTCTCCGACAGGTTCCGGCGACGTTCCAAAGGCGACCCATTTGCCGTCGGGGGAAATTGCCGGATGATAGACATCGATATCCGAATCATATTCCTGCAAAATCGTCGAATCTTTCGTGAGCTTTGCATAAACCAGATTTCCCGTCTCGTCGTTACGGAAGACGATTTTCACCGTTTCCGCACCCAAGGTATCAAACAGATAGGCTCTGGCGTTTGGTTCCACGGAGACATTCGCTTCGAGGATTTCCGCATCGATTAATGGGGATGAACTTTCCGAGCAGGAAAATATCAAGGCGCACACAATTCCAAGCAGGGCGATTTTCATTTCAAGGTTCTCAGCAGGGAATCTAGGCGGGCGGTGAGCTTGGCGGCGCCGGTTGCATTCAAATGGTCGCAATCATACGCCATTTCATCCGTGTAGTCGTGGTC
>CAVKXR010000300.1:0-2394 GCA_963660275.1 Oscillospiraceae bacterium | reverse complement strand
ATCTCGAATTCCCGCATAGCGTGTCCCTCGTACCGCTTCCCGAAAACTTAAACGTCCGCAGATTAATCCCTATTCCCTAGTCCCTGTTCCCTAAACTTAAACGTCCGCGGTTCTAAGCACCAAGTTCTCTCAACTAAGCTCTGAACAGCACGTTCCGAATTCCTATATTATTTCAATCATAAAAACGAGGAGTGTCTATGAACCTTTTTTCTAAATCGCTGGCGGTCCTAGGACTTGCAAGTGCAAGCATCTTCGCCGGGATCAGCTACAGCCCGGTAACCGAAGGAGCCACGGAATCCGCGCAAAAGCTCTACAACTTTCTGGCTGTCAATTACGGTGTAAAGACCATTGCCGGCATCCAGACAGGAGAATTGGAAACGGCGACATTCAAGGATTTGCCCGATGTCGATTCCTTCTATGTTCGCACCGGAAAGTATCCCGCTCTCGTCGGCTTGGATTTTCTCTTTGCTACCGGCGTCAAGGCTAGCAGTGACACATGGTATCAAGGATATACCCGAAATATCATCGATGCGGCAAAGGACCTTTGGGCGCAAGGCGGCATTCCGGCCTTCACTTGGCACTGGAAAGATCCGAGCGACCAGGTTGACGCTTTTTATGTAGCTGGCGCTGGCGATCCTTCCACAACATTTGACTTCACGCAAGGATTCACCGACCCGAGCTGCACCGCAAATTGCACGTGGAACATAGGCTCCACCACTTACAGCCAGCTGAAAAGCGACATCGATGAAATCGCCGCCTACTTCCTGGATCTTCAGCAAGCTGGAGTCGCTGCCATTTTCCGTCCGGTTCATGAAGCTTCCGGCGGATGGTTCTGGTGGGGAACCCGCGGTGGAGCCGCCTTCCAGGCTCTGTACAAATTAATCTATGAAGAAATGAATGCGCAAGGCGTGAAAAACCTGGTCTGGGTCTGGAACCCCGAATATGCGACCGACACGGGCTGGAATCCGGGCGAATCCTATTACGACATCATCAGTCTCGACATCTACGAAGCCTACGACTATTCTTCCAAGTACCTTTCCGCCCGCAAGGATCTGGAAACAAATTTCGGTTCGGACAAGATTTTCGCCATCTCCGAAAACGGTCCGATTCCCGACCTCTCCGTTATGGCGGAAAACAACAGCCGCTGGTCCTGGTGGATGCCGTGGTATCAAACTTGGAATGGAAATTTCCTGGACCAGACCGTGAACGATGTCTGGAAAGCGAACGTGGAAAGCCCGTGCGCGATTACGCTCAGCGAAATGCCCGGCTGGGACAGCTACACGATTTCAAATACACCGGTCGCTTCCTGTGAAGTCGGTTACGAACTCAAGGACCTGGACACGGCTCGCGTCATCGAGGAATTCTATCCGGGCGACACGGCGACCAACGGATGGCTGCGCGTCAGATTCAACACGCCGACAGGCGACACTGCCAGAGGCAACGTTATCATCGGAGACGGAAACTACGACCTGTCCACGGAATCCAAAATCACCTTGAACGTGTTCAATGGAAATAAACTCTCCGGCATCTGGTTCACGATTGCATTCCTCGGAAACGAATCCACAGGTTGGGCCTGGGCTCAGCCGGACGGCTGCTGGATCAACGCATACGATCCGAACAAGGGCGATAACAACGCTACGACATGCGAAATCAATCTCGCCACGACAACGATGGATGGAACAGTCCTCACCGGAAGCGACTACACGAATTTCATGAGCAACATTTCGAAAATCTATATCGAAATCTCGTCGCCAAACTATGCCGGGTCGATTTTCTTTGACAATGTCCGTATCGGAAACAACGTATTCGAAAGCTTTGACGATCCGACAAAGAGCTTCAAGGTTGAACAGCCAAAGAATCTTTTTGTCGCCGAAATCGTCGGTATGGGAAAAGCTCCGACAGCAATTGCCGCCAAGGCTTCGATTTCCAAGCTTGGCATGTCGCTCCAGGGAAGAACCCTTTCCGTCGAAATTCCCAAGTCCGGCAAGGCAAATATCGCGCTCTTTGATGTGACCGGTCATTTGGTAAAGAATCTCTCGCAGGGAAGCCTTTCCGCAGGCATCCAGAACTTCTCCCTGCAAGGCCTCTCCCAAGGGAACTACATCGTCCGCGTCAAGGGCAACGGATTCTCGGCGGCAAAGGCAATCCGCCTCCGCTAAATGTTCTAGAATTTCACAAAGGGCGCTTTCCTCAAAGCGCTCTTTTTTGTATCGGGACTTCATGTTCGAAAAATTTTAAGCGCTTTCGTTAAAAATTCCTACAAAGAAATTTTCAAATTATGACTTTTCGTCTTCCTTGAATTAAACCGCTCGCAAAAAAACTTTTGAAAATAGATTATGGGAAATCAGAAAGGAGTGTTTATGTCCAGATTGTTCCTTGCGACATGTGCGGGTC
>CAVKXR010000299.1:0-2412 GCA_963660275.1 Oscillospiraceae bacterium | reverse complement strand
TCTTCCCGTGCCCCGCTTCCCTTCAAACAACAAAATAAGCGCAAAGTCCACAAATCCCGACAGAACCAAAAGAAAATGCCTTGAAACTCCGACCGAAAAACTTACATTCTGGATGAAGGCAGACGATCTTAACCCGGACGCCCCACAATAATCCCCAGAAGGAGACCCGCCGATGAGAATGCTCAAACTTTCTGCGCTTGCCGTTTTGACCGCGATGTTTTTCACCGCCTGCGGTGACGACGTTACCAAGGTGACGCAGGAAACTTCCGGGCTGGAAGTCGTTGCCTCCGCGGACTCGCTCGGAAAGTGCACTGAAGAACGTTCCGGTGAGATGAAGTTCGCGTCAAAGGAAAATGCGGTCTATGTCTGTGCGGATTCCGCTTGGAAAAATGTTTCAGCTGCGGGAAAAGCTTCGTGCGCTGCGGAACTTCTTGCTGATAGTTCGGGATTTAAAATCGTCTGCGACGGGGACTCGGTCGGAGTGGTTTTCAACGGGAAGGACGGCTCGAACGGTGAAAATGGGGATGTCGGCAAAGCGGGGACTTCCTGCACGGTCGAGGAATCGCCGCTTCTCGATTCGGACTTTGGGCGTGGCGGCTACCAGGTCGTTTGCGGAGGCGACATCGTGGGAACGCTGCGGGACGGTTTCGCTGGCGAAGGCTGCACGCTCATCGACAACGGTGACGGAAGTGTAACGCAGGTCTGCGGAGCGGATTCGGTTAATTTGTACAAGGCTTTTTGCGCAGGAAAGGTTTACGACCCGAAGGACAGCGTTTGCCATAACGAAAGGCTTTACGGATTTTTTGAAGACGCTCGAGATGGTCAAGTTTATCGAATGGTTAGAATCGGCACCCAGACCTGGATGGCGCAGAATTTGAATTATGCCTATATGCCGGATACATCGAGTTTTTGTCTCTATAATTCTATCTATAATTCGAGTGAATATTGTGAAAAATATGGTCGCCTTTATACGTGGTCCGCTGCGATGGATTCGGCAGCACGATTTACAAAAAACGGCGAGGGTTGCGGTAATGATACGAAATGCTTGCCGACATATCCTGTCCGCGGCGTCTGCCCGGAAGGCTTGCATTTGCCCGATACGACGGAGTGGCAGATTTTGAAAAAATTCGTTGCGAAGTGGGTTGGGTTTGATTCTGTAGGTTATGCATTAAAGAGTACAAGCGGTTGGAAGCCATCGGTTACTTGGACCGGTAACGGAAATGGCTCGGATATGTTCGGATTTGATGCACTTCCCGCCGGGGCGATAGAATATTATCCTGGTACTAATGAAATCTCGGCTGACTTCTGGTCATCGGTGAGGAACGACGATTTTTATGTACGCTTTATAGGTTTATATACTGGCAGGACTACGTTCACATGGGACTCAAGCCTAAAGTCGGATGATTATGCTTATTCCATCCGCTGCATTAAGGACAATTAATTTATCCGAAATAACAAAGCTTGTTCAAGGATGAAATCTGGTGTCTGTGATTTCTGTTGGAATTGCAGATAAATTAAATGTCGTCGTACAAATTAATTGTTTGCGTATAAATTAACGAATTACGTATAAGTGAATTGATTGTACATAAATTAAAACGCGAAGACTTTTGAAAGCGGATGTTGTATCCCATCTGTGAAATATGTCGCCCAAATTTGGTGGGAAAATCGCTTGAATGAGTCTAAATCCTAGGCAGCCTTTATATATAAAGCAAAGGGTCCGGTTTCAAAGAAACCAGACCCTTATGCGGTCGGACAGACTTGAACTGTCAAGCGGTTGCCCGCACTAGCACCTCAAGCTAGCGTGTCTACCAATTCCACCACGACCGCGTTAGAATCATTGACAGACCAAATATAGTTTATTGAGCTGGGCTTGTCAAGGGGTTTTCTTGAGAATTTTCAACAGGAATCGTTGTCGCCGGGAGCTGTGGAACGGCTTGCGTCGCACTTGACTGCTCTGCGGATTGCTTCAGGGCCGAAGTCGCCTTTGTCGAACGATCTTCCTGGATTGTCATATACCCGAGGCAGAAGACGAGCACCAGATAGATGATGCCGACTACCCGCGTGAGCTTCTGGACAAACGTTGCGGCACCTGCGGTGGAGAATGCCGATTGCGATGTCATTCCGCCAAGTCCGGCGAGACCGCCCATCTTATCGTTTTGCAGAAGAACCAGGAGGATAAGGAACAGGCACAGGAAAATGTGGATGACGATTCCGACCCAAAAAAGTGTTGACATAGTGATTCCTAAAGGGTTGTTATGAAACTATTTCGCTTCCGCAGCGTCGATGATTTCCTTGAAGGTGTTTGCTTTCAGACCGGCACCGCCAATCAGGCCTCCATCGATGTCTTTCTGAGAGAGAAGTCCCGCAGCGTTTGCGCCCTTCATCGATCCGCCGTACTGGATGCGCATGTCG
>CAVKXR010000298.1:0-2425 GCA_963660275.1 Oscillospiraceae bacterium | reverse complement strand
ACCGGATCCGGATCATCTGGCGTGGTCGATGGCCTTTGTCTATGGACTTGAATTTTCACGCTCGGACTATCCGATATTCCTCGCATTCTCGCTTCCGCTGCACGACAAGTCCAACGCGGTGAATCCGAACGACGAATACGACGAAAGCCCGATGCAAAAATGGAACTTGCCCGATTTCGGAGCGTTCTTTGAAGAATGGACGCTCGCTATCGGCATCAAGGCCAGTTTCCTCTGATTTCAGGAGTTAAAGATGAAAAAATTTTCGCTAATCGCTTCGTGTCTTGCCGCTGCCGTTTTCATGGGCTGCGGAAGTTCCAGTTCGAGTTCGGACGAGGAGCAGTTTGACTGCAATCTTTCCGCCGACGGAGTCAAGGTCTTTACGCCGAAGGGCGGAGAAGTTTTTAAGCTCGGCGATTCGGTCGAGGTGACCTTTGTCGCGAAGTACAAAAACGCCGGTGGCTTCAAGGTCTATTACAAGGCGGATGAAAACGACAAGGGCGTGAACCTGTTTGCGAACTCGATCGGGGACGAAGCACCGGACGGAAAACAGTGCACGACGGTCTCCGCCTACCTGGATCCGGAAAACATCCTGGCTTCCGACAAGGCGTTTATCCAGGTCGAAGCCTATAACGCAGGAAAGATCCGCGGAAAATCCGAAACGTTTACCGTCAAGGAATAATGAACGGTTCGGACTTTCGCTTTGACGATTCGGACTTGACCGTTGCCCTTGTCGGTGGCGGGGGATTTGTCGGTTCGCATTTGCTGCGGGCGCTCTTGGAGCGTACGCGCTGGAAAATTCTTGTCGTCGATCTGGATTTTCACCGGGTGCAGGATTTGCTCGCAGAGAAAAATTCTCGGGTGGAATTTCTTTTGGCCGATATCGCCGACGAGAAAATCGCAGAATGCGTTTCGAAAAACAGAATCGTGGTGAACCTCGCCGCGATATGCACGCCGAGCCGTTACATGGGAGAAGCGGAAGCGGTCATCGAAAGCAATTTTACGCATCCGGCAAATCTCGCCAAAAAATGCGCACGGACCGGTTCGTGGCTCGTGTATTTTTCGACATCGGAAGTCTATGGGAAAACCCGTGAAGATTCCGAAACTCTGGACGAAGATTCGTCGGATTTTGTACAAGGACCTCTCGGGGCTTCGCGCTGGTCGTATGCCTGCGCCAAGCAACTTTCCGAACGGTTCATCGCGTCGATTCCGGGTCTGCGTTACAATATCGTGCGACCTTTTAATTTTATCGGACCGTGGATGGACTTTATGCCGGGCGTCGATGGGGAAGGAATCCCGCGGGTGCTCGCCAATTTTTCAAGCGCGCTTGTGCGGGGAGAACCGATGGTTCTTGTAAACGGAGGCGAGGCGCGTCGGACATTTACTGCAGTCGAAGATGCTGTCGAGTTTATGTTCTGCCTGTTTCGGAATGCGGAGCGGGCTTCCCGTCAGGCATTCAACGTGGGAAACGCGAAAAATGAACTTTCGATTCTTGAACTCGCCAAACGGATGCGAAAAATTTTTGCGCAGATAAATTCCCTTCCGGAAAGTTCGCTTCCCGAATGTCAAATTTTGTCGGGCGAAGAATATTACGGCAAGGGATACGAGGATTCCCAGCGCCGCGTTCCCTCGGTGGAAAAGGCAAAGCGTCTGCTGGGTTTCGAAGCGAAAGTCTCCATTGAAAAGGCTCTGGAAAAATCCCTGCGCTGGTTTGGCGAACACTATTCCACCGTGCGGACATGAGACGCGACCTGTTTCTCTTTGTTCCCGCGTATAACGTGGAAAAGGAGCTTCCCGATTTGCTCCGGTCGATTCCCGCTGAAGTTCTGCTTCGAACGGAAGAAATTCTGGTTGTCGATGACGGCAGTTCGGACGGAACGCGAAAAGCAGCGGAGAATTTTTTGCAGAACGAAATCCGTTCGCGGGTTCGCATCGAATCGTTTGCTTCGAACCAAGGTTACGGCGCGGTCGTCAAATGCGGAATTTCCCGGGCGAAATTTTTGGAGAAAAAAGGTGTCCGGTTTGCGGTCTGCCTGCATGGCGATGGGCAGTATTCGGCAAGCGCGATTTCCCGGATGCTTTCGGTTTTGGAGAAGCCTCGGACGGTTGCGGTGCAGGGTTCTCGGCTAGCCCAAAAAGGAAGCGCCCGGGCTGGGAAAATGCCGCTTTATAAATTTTTTGGCGGAAAGATTCTTACGAAAATCGAAGACCTGGCTTTTACAAATAAATTAACGGATAGGCATAGCGGGCTGATTGCGTACCGGGTGGATTTTCTGAAAACGTTGGATCTTTCAAAACTCAGCGCCTCTTTCGATATCGACCTGGAAATCCTGGCACTTGCGGATGCGAAAGGTTTCAAAATTTCCGAAGTGCCCATCGAGACTCGCTATGCGGACGAAAAATCGAATCTGTCCGTAATCCCTTATGG
>CAVKXR010000297.1:0-2435 GCA_963660275.1 Oscillospiraceae bacterium | reverse complement strand
GTCGTCTTCAGGATGTAGTAGATGCTTCCGGTGGAACGCTCGTAGTAGGCGGACCAGAGCTGGACGGAACCCTCGATGCTCATGCCGATGAGGATGGGGAATGCGAGCGAGCTGTAGGATGAAAGCTCGATTCCGAGAAGCCTGAGGAGGGAAAGCAGCCAGAAAAACGCGACGATCGGCGAGACCAGCGTGAAGAGCGAAAAGGAAATTTTCCGGTAAAAGAGGAACGTGAGGAAAAAGACGCTCGCGACAGCGAAGAGAATCGCCTTGTGGAAGTGGGGGAGCGTCCGGTTTAGAAGTTCCGCGCGGACAAGCGCCGCTCCGGTCTTCGGGTATTTGACGGATTCCAGTTCCTCGGCAAGCTTTCGGCAGGCGAGACCGTCGTCCGGGTTGAAGTTTGGAAGTAAAAAGGCGAATTCCCCGAAGCCCTCCCCGTTTTCCCCGAAGATGCGCCGCAGGTTTTCGGGAAGATCCTTGTAGAGGACGGGAACATCGTTCCATTCGCGGACGATCTTTTCGATTTTGTCCGAATCGGCCGGGCTCAGCTTTTTCAGGATTTCGGGATCGAGTTCTCCCCGGATTTCCTTGATGAGCGAAATCTTTTCCTTTTGGTTTGACGGGAGCAGGTTCTGGTAGATGGCGACCGCCCGGATTTTCGTGTCGGGATTCGCTTCGATTTCACGGTTCATCCGGTTGTAGAAAGTCCGCACCTTTTCCGCGCTGGGCAAAACGACGACGACCGGATCGTATTTGATGAAATTCGTGTGACTTAAAAGCTCGTCCGCCTCGACGGTTTTCGGATTGTATTCGGTGTGTGAAAAGTCGTAATCGAATTCGGGATAGACGCCTCGAACCGGAAGGATCAGCGACAGGAGAATGACCGGGACGACATATTTTTTGAAACCGGAGAAAGGCCGCTCCTTGAAATCCTCCATCCGCGCCTTGATCTTTTCGAAGACGAGGAACGTGCGGTAATGCCCGGTGACTTCGATGAGCGCCGGAAACACAAGCCCCGAGACCGCCCAGTTGAGGATGGATCCTATCCCGCCGAGAACGCCTAACTCCTGGATTCCGGAAAGCGGCACGAACAGAAGTCCGAGAAAGGCTCCGGCGATGGAAAACGCGGACATGGCGATGGTCGGTCCGACGCCGAGAAGCGCACTTTCGAGGCTCAGTTCGTAGCCTAGGCCTTTTCTCTGCTCGTCCGCGTAGCGCGTCATCAGGTGGACGATTTCCCGGGAGGAAATTCCGGGAAGGATGATGGCGAGGATCAGGGAATACAGGTTGATGCGCCCGTAGAGAAGATAGGCAGCTGCCATTGTCCACGTGAGGACCAGAGCCATCGGGATGACGGAAAGCAGAAAGAGCGCAGGTCTTTTCGCGAACCGGAAAAGCAGGAAGAGGGCGAGAACGATCGCGAGTATGATTCCCGTGGAGCGGGCTTCGGACAATACGAGCTTTCCCTCGCTTGCCGTCTGGAAAACCTTGCCCGTCATGAACATCTTCGCCTGGTCGCTTTCCGGGAGGCTTTCGAACGCACCGTTCACGACATGGATGAGCTTGCGCGAAGCGTCGAGGTCGGTAACTTTTTTTTTCGGAAAGATGTTGAGCGCACGAATCGTCCCGCTTTCGTTGGAATACATGTTCCTTAGCGGCGAAAGGTATTTCCGTTCGAGTTCCGCGATGGAGAGCGAATCGGAAATTTCCCGGGCGAGGGAATCGCGGGTGAGCTTCAGGAGGGAATCGTTTGAAAGAAGATCGACGTAGAACGGGCTTGCTTCGAACGTGTAGCGCGAGCGCAGGTCGGAAAGTCGGTTGCGGATGCGCCGGAGATCGGACGTGTGGATGTAGAGAAGTTTGTTCTTTTCAAAAAACTCGGCGTCGGACTTGTAATCGACGAAATTTACAAAACGGCTCCCTTCGAGAGCCTTTGCTAGCCCGCTTACAAGGCGGTCGTTCCTTGCGCTGTCCTCCGAGGTGATGACGACTACGAGCGACCCGAATCCGCCGAAGTTCTTTTCGACGATTGCGCTTGTCCGCTTGACTTCGGATGTGTCCGGGAGCATGTCGATGGTGTGAAGTTCCCACTTGAGATGCGTTACCGGATAGACGGAAAGGACGGTCAGGATAAGCGAAAGAAAGAGGACCGCTTTCGGATGCCGGATAGCGCTGCGCAGGATTCTCTGGAGAAGGGAAAACATCGGACGATAATCTAAAAAATCCAAGGCGGGGATTTTCTTAAAAATTTTATTTTGGCGCGATTTGTTAAATTGTCTGCAAAATGTCCCGGATACTTGGAATCTTGCTTTTTGCGGCTTTTTCGCTCTATGCGAAAGATTCGTCTCTGCCTGTGGATTCCGCCGTTTCCGAAAAACCGGGAATGACCCTTGCGGAATATCTGGCTTGGCCGTTTTCCCATGTCATCCAGCCGGCCC
>CAVKXR010000296.1:0-2481 GCA_963660275.1 Oscillospiraceae bacterium | reverse complement strand
CATTTGTCTTTTGCGTCTTCGACGCCGTCTCCGTCCTCGTCGTTTTTCGTGAACGGATTTCCGCGCCAGGTGAGGAGGGCGGACATTCCATAGTCGGCGGCTCCCGTCTTATAGGACACGACATTTCCGTTTTGTTTCTTGCGGACCGTCATGTATTTTCTCGTCAGGTCGTCTTCGTCGATGAACGCGGTGATGCCGATGTCCGCGCCGACGGCAAGATCGACACCGTGGGCGAGGTGGAATCGGACGCCCGGGGTGAGGCGCATCGGGTCGGTGAGTGGGTCGCGCCAGTTGAGCGTTTTTTCCACGCGGGTCTCGCCGGAAAATTCGAGGAAAAAGTCCATCGATTCGAGGGCGGTGAGGTTCAGGCCGGTTCCCCAGACGAGCGTGTTTGCGCCTTCGTGTATCACGCCGACAAATCCCATGTTGTTGTTCCAGCGGAGCGGGATTCCGATTTTATTGAAGTCGAACGTGAGGAGGAGGGACGCTTCGAGCGCCCAGTCGTCTGCGGAATAGGCATGCGAATAGCCGTAGGAATTGACATACCACACGTGGCGCGGACGCATACCGGTACCGCGGTCTCCGGTGGGGAAGTAGATTTGTCCGAGAAGGGCGACGCTTGTCACGTTGGTCGTGTCGAAGGGAAGCCGGAACTTTAACCAGGTCTGCAGGTCGCCGATGCCGAAACCTTGCAAGTCGGCGTCTCCGATATCCGGATTCACGTCGTCATAATGAAGCGGGAGGACGACACCCAGGTCGAGAAAGTCGAGAAGCCCGATAGCGGCGTGGAAGTTTCCGGAAATCGAGGGGATGAGGCTGTTTACCACAACGGCGTCGCCACCGTTTACCCGGTAAAAGTACTGGTAGGCGGAAGGTTGCGCATCGGCAACTCCTTCCGCTCCGATGCCGATGGAAATTCCCCACTGGCCGAGAGTTTTTGCGCTTTGCTGGTGGAGACCGTCTGCTCCGCCCTCAAGCCCGGTTTCTGCAAAGGCAATCCCCACGGAGAAAGCCGCGATAAAGGTTATCAATTGCTTTTTGTTCATTGTTTCCTCGGTATGAAAAATGCAATTTCAAAAAGAAAGATAACTATAATTTACGCTGATGTCTATGATGAATCTCACGAAAAAGTTAGGGCGTACCAGAGCTTGGATCTGCGGACGGTTAGGTTTAGGGATGAGAGAACAGGGAGTAGTCCGCGGACGTCTAGTTTAGTGGTCAGTGATTAGTGGCTAGAACTTTTGACGTTTAAACTTTTGGGAAGCGGGATTCCAAGCATGGTGCGTTGCCTCATTCCGGTACGCTGTCATTCCCGTGCTTGTCCGCCGCGGCGGACGCAGACACGGGAATCTCTTTTCCGGTCGTTGTCATTCTCCGGCTTGACCGGGGAATCCCTTTGTATATGGGGATTGTCGGGTCTATGCCCGATAATGACAAGTTGAGCGGTGTTGCGGATGGATGCCGCCAAAAGGAAAAAGCCCGCTCAGACGCCCCTCGTCCCTCTAACCATGTTCCGTGTCCCTTTTCAACTGCTAGCCACTGATTCCTGTTTCCTGATTCCTCACAGCTATAAACTCTCCACTGATAACTAACAGCTAAAAATCGGAACTCCGGAATCGCTCAAAATTCGGTCGAAAAGCGTTTTTTGTAAAAAGTCCGGGGAAAAATCCCTGAGATGCGTTAAAATTTTCTAAATTTGGCTCAAAATTTAAACATCATCTACCGAGGTAAAACATGGCTGAGAACGAACAGAAAGAAAACGTGGAAATCAAGACCGAAACGGCTGCACCGGAAGCCGCTCCTAAGAACGAAAAAAACGATTCTGCGAAAAAGTCCGCTAAGAAACCTCGCCGTCGTCCTTCCGGCAAGTTCGGTGCCGCTTCCAAGAGCAAAGGTCCGTTCTCCGATACGCTCGCAGACCGTTTTGGCGAAGCCCTTTCGAACAAGCTCAAGCGCGGAATCGAAGACGATATCAAGCGCAAGATCAAGGCAGCCCAGTCGGATCCTGCCGTGCAGCGCGCCAGCGCAAAATTCGGCAAGTAATCTTTCGACCAGCCGGTTTTGAAAATCCTGCGACGCCTCGCGGGATTTTTTTATTGGGTAATTAAAGGGGACTTGTTAGCGATACGCTTGAATTTGTTTTAAAAGTAAAAATTTTGAAAAGCTATTGACGAATGTTTTTTTTTTCTTATCGTTTTGACTGGAGGTTTTATGAAACAGATTCTTCTGGCTTTATTGGTTTTCGTTTTTGCTTTTACCGCCTGTTCAAGCGATTCTGACGGGCTGAGCAAGGCCGAGGTCGTCTCGATTTTGGAAACCGAACTTTCCAAGGATTCGCTTCGGGAAAATTCGCGGGATTCCGTCTTTATTATCAAGCGCGATACAGTAATTTCGATTGTAAATAATCGCGATACCATCATAACGATCATCGGCGGTGGAAAGGATACGCTCTTGGTTTTTTCCAAGGACACGGTATATATC
>CAVKXR010000295.1:0-2488 GCA_963660275.1 Oscillospiraceae bacterium | reverse complement strand
TGTCGTTCCCGTCTAGCCCTTGCGGTTATTGACTTCCGCCTATTATACTAAATTTGACTCGGAGGTTATTAACACTGTCGAAGAAATTGCGCTCGATAAAGGAGATGACGTCTGCCCTTGTCCGTTTGCAAAACTTTCTTACAAAGTCCGGGAAGATGACCGCTCTGCATTGTGGATGCATCAAAGAGCAGTCTGTTAAGAAATAGATCCATAGCGACCGTATGTACCCCTTCCATATATATCGGATTTCATGGGCGAGAGAAGAAAACGGGAATGGAGCTGTTTCTTCTCTTGTCGAATTCATTTGAGCGAAGACGATAACGAATGGCTATTGGATTGGGCGGTCAATCATTACTCAGAGATAAAAAAGCGTATCGGGGTAGCCAGATAGCTCCGCGTCACGTTGTTCCGCTCCGTCCCTTCGGGACCGCCCGCGTTGCGTTCGGCACGAAAGCCGCTTTCCGTTCGCTTCGCTCACCGCGGCTTTGCGTCGAACTCCGTTCTCATCTGGCTATGAAATGTTTGCAAAAAAACAGGCTCCTTTCGGAGCCTTATCGGGGTAGCCAGATGGCTCCGCGTCACGTTGTTCCGCTCCGTCCCTTTCGGGACCGCCCGCGTTGCGTTCGGCACGAAAGCCGCTATCTGTTCGCTTCGCTCACCGCGGCTTTGCGTCGAACTCCGTTCTCATCTGGCTATGAAAACTTTATAAGAAAGGATTCCTTGCGGAATCCTTTTGAACATCGGGGTAGCCAGATTCGAACTGACGACATTCTGCTCCCAAAGCAGACGCTCTACCAGGCTGAGCTACACCCCGTAGCGATTCAAATATAGAAAAAGATTGCGGTTTTTGAACGCTTTCTTTTGGGAATCCGAAATTCTGTTTGGTATTTTGGGGGTGTTTATCTATTTTTTGGGAAAAAGAGGTTTTATGAACGAGGAACGTCGGAAGCTTCGCGATGAAGTCTATACGCAGATGATGATGGCGCAGGCGCGCCTTTCGAAAGATGCCAATACGCAGATGGGCGCAGTTCTCGTTTCGGGCGACGGGCGCGTTCTCAGCACGGGCTACAACGGCGCCCCGGCGAGCTTTGACGATTCAACGATTCCCTATACACGGGAAAACCGGCGGCTCGCTTACGATTTGCTCGAAGCGGATTCGGGAAAACTCGTTTCGCATCATGAATTCGAGGTGAACAAGTACCCGTTCATGGTCCATGCGGAAATCAATGCTCTGCACTATGCGCGAGGCAAGGTTCCGCCCGGTTCGAAGCTCTATGTCATCGGGTTCCCCTGTGAACGCTGCGCCTTGGAAATCGCTCTTTCGGGTGTCGCCGAGGTCTTCGTGACGAAGGACGATTACGATGCGAATTCGATGCTCAACAACAGCCGGGACACGGCATTCTACATGTTCGCCCAGGCGGGAATCATTGTCACGATCTGCGGCAAACGTTTGAAGCCCGTCATTTCGGCGGTAAAGAACGTTTAACGAATCCGAGCTGTTTACAAAAAAGGCTTCGCGCGGGCGAAGCCTTTCCTGTCTAAAAATTTCGCACTATTCGAACGGGACCAGTTCGACGCGGCGGTTCGCTTCGCGACCGGAACGGCTCTTGTTGTCGGCGACGGGACGCGAGGAACCGTAACCGACCGCGCGGACGCGGGATTCTTCGATGCCTTTCTTGATAAAGTAACCGGTGACGGCTTGGGCGCGCTTTTCGGAAAGCTGCTGGTTGTAGTCGGACGTTCCGACTTCATCCGTGTGGCCTTGGACTTCGAGTTTCGCCTGCGGGTGCTTTTTCATCAGGCGAATGATGTCGTCAAGCGTTCCGTAGCTGCTCTTCACGAGCGTTGCCGAATTGCGCTTAAAGCGGATTCCCTTGCGGAGTTCGCTCAGGTCTTCCTTCTTGTTTACGGGGCATCCGACCTTGTCGATTCGGACGCCGGGGAGCGTGTTCGGGCATTGGTCGATAGCGTCCGGCACACCGTCCTTGTCGGAATCGAGAATGCATCCCGTAGAATCGACGACAGAATTTGCGGGCGTATTCGGGCACTTGTCCTTGGAATCGGGCACACCGTCCTTGTCCGAGTCGATGGGGCATCCAGTGCTATCGACAGAAATGCCGCTCGGCGTATTGGGACATTTGTCAAGTCCGTTGTAAACGCCGTCACTGTCGGAATCTTCCGGGCAGCCCGTGCTATCGACGATGGCGCCTTTTGGCGTGTTCGGGCATTTGTCCATCGCATCCTTCACGCCGTCTCCGTCCGAATCGAGGACCGCAGCGCAGACTTGTGCCGTATCGATTTTCAGCGTATCGTGCTGGATGACGACAACCGTGTCGGGTTTGAGCGGGCAGCCGATGCTATCGACCGGAGTTCCCTGCGGAGTCCCTGCGCACTTGTCGAGATAGTCCGGGATCCTGTCGCCGTCTTCGTCCGTTGGGCAGCCGTTCGCATCGACGGAAACATTCTTCGGCGTATGCGGGCATTTGTC
>CAVKXR010000294.1:0-2536 GCA_963660275.1 Oscillospiraceae bacterium | reverse complement strand
GTGTAACCCCAAACGGTTCAGTGTATCCGAGGATTGTTACTTTAGACTTCGAACTTTTATTCTCCTTCGCCACGATTTTCGTGTCGCCATTAATAAATACAGAAACGACATCGCCTACCGAAGGCTTGAAATCCAGTTCATTCATGGCTATTTCGAAAAAAGTTCCATCCGGCATTCCAATCAATACTTTATCGCCGGAAACTTGTATAATTTTCGCTTTGTTGTTTGGCATGAATTTTTCTCCTTGTTTGCTTTTAATCCTTAATTTTCCAAACGAGTTCCTTTCCAGTTAACCCATTCAGGATAAAGGATCTCGTTGATTTCCGCTTCGGACGCGTTTCCCCAGACATCGGGAATGCCTCCGCAGTAGGCGCGAACATATCTCAGCCCAAAAATCGAGATGGCGTTTTCGATGGCGTCAATCCCATACGCACCTGAATCTTTACATCCTTTATGTTTCATCAAATAGGATTTAATCCCGTCACCGTACAGCCATCTCTTTTCACCCTTATAGCCGACAACTACACTGCAAAACGGTCTCTCATCTCCATCCATCCGATAACGAACAGCCTCGGCAAAAGCCTCCTGCCAAACGATATCGTCAGGAGGCAAACGATAGCCAAACAGGACAATATGCCGCGCCTTTTTCAAGCTCACTTTGGCGCTTCGCTGGATTTCTTCCAAAAAAGATGTCGGGATTCCCTTGACCATTGTCTGCATGATCATAGGAGAAGTACTGGCAGTTGTTTCCGCCCCGCAAGAAGGGCATTCCAGCGAATCCAGGCGCAATTCATCTTTCCACTTTTCTTCTTCCTCTGTCCGCTTAAAATCATCCGTTTCAAACAAAGGAATCGGCAAGGGAGGATTGTGATGCCGATGAAACAAATCCCAGTCTTCCGCTTCGTAAACGAACTTGCATCCGCAAGCCGGGCATTCCCTCCAGTTGGCGGCTCCGTGCACAAAGAAAAATTTCCCTACGCGGTATATATCCGAACCGACGCTCCTGTTTTCGTTGATTCTCTGGCAGACCGTTTCATCGACAGAAAGCCCGAAGCCGTTCTTTCCTCTGGTGTTTCGGAAACATTGTTCCACTCCGAAATCGAGCCATATCTGCTGTTTCTGGGATGTACGCAAGTATCTGCCAGCATGGTTGGCGTTTCTGTGGGCGAAAACCAAAAGCCTTTCAAAAATTTTTTCGAAATTGAAGTTGAGGACAGAATAGGTAAACAGGTAGAAGCCTCTTTTTTTGAATTCAGAGGACTTCGTTTGAAATTTCAGGCCTTCTTTTTGCATCATTGAGGCGAGAGTCTTCGCAAAGGCTTGGTATTTCTTGAAGTCTTCACTGCCGTTTTCTTTGGATATCTTGTACCATGCGGACGCAAAAAGAATCTTGATAATCAAAACGGCGCAATTGCGAACCCCAATCATGCGATTATACGCGATAAATCCGTTTGCGACCTTGATTCCCTGCCGTGCCCCCATTTTCTGATCGACAATCGTAAACAAGTCCCGAATCAAGTTGTCGTTGTCCGAATTATGCGGACAAATTCGGATGATTTGTTTCAGGGCGTTCCAGTCATACTCCAAGCGCAATTCGCGGATCCTAGATTCCAGCAATTCTCGGTCGTGATTTCCAAAAACGATTCGGGCGTTTTCGATATCCTTTGAACCGACGACATTCCAGTTGTTCTTCAAATTGTTTCCCAAAAGTTCAAAAAAGGCCACCAATATTTCAAGATTTTTCCCCGAGAAAACCTGTTCATCGTCCAAAACTTTTGCGGGACCTTTATTTGACAGGACATCCCTTATCGTATAATCTTTCCAATCGTTTTCTTCAAACGCCTCGCCTGCAGAAGCCAAGGCCCGAAATATCTTGGACTGGGAATCCGACTGGGGTATTCCCAACTTCGCTGTCGCACCGGCGCCCACGACAAGCAAGACTTCCGACCAGGAGTTATACGAATCGTTCATAGAGTTATATCAGTAAATAGTGATGTCGCAATCGGTCAGGGTAAAGCGCTCGTTTTTATTATCATATTCACATTTATTGAATTCAAGTTTTATTTTACGGCCCTGTGAAATACTTGAAGCCAGTATCTGCAAGATGTTTGCATCTATCGCATCTATAGTAATAGATGAATTCGTATCCAGGACTATTGCGCTTGGATTAATCTCGTTAGGCAATCCAGCCTTTGTTCCGATATCGCAAGGAAAGAAGATGTTGAACTCTTTTGATTCCTTGACATCTTGGTTCAAAAAACCTTTAACGCCTTTCACTTTAAAAAGGGCAGGTGATTTCTCTTTTGAAGAAATTTTGTATTCTGTTACAGTGCATTCGATAAAATACTGTTTGCTCATTTTATCTCCTATATGCTCCGATAAATTCTCAACATTTTTACCAATTTTTCACTAGCCGACCATTGCTATCTTTGCAGGATCCGACAAGAATAATTACAAATTCAATGATAACCCAAATGCCAACGATGAAGAGCGGAATTGTTCCTATCAAAAGCCACTCTGTTGCACAACCAACAAG
>CAVKXR010000293.1:0-2547 GCA_963660275.1 Oscillospiraceae bacterium | reverse complement strand
CTCGACAGAAAGGCTTACGATATCGGCGAAGAAGTATTCGCCTACGGATTTCCGGATCCCAAAGGACGCAGCGTAAAAGCCGCCAAGGGAATTATTTCGTCCCGAAAAGGTTTCGAAGGCGAACCGAAAAGTTACCAACTCGACATGGCGCTCCAGAACGGAAATTCCGGAGGCCCGATCGTCAAGGACGGCAAAGCCATCGGCATCGTCTCGTCCATCCCGCCAAATTACCCGAACGTAGGCTCGGCAACCAAAAGCTGTTTACTGGGAGCGGTCCTCGATTCCCTCGGTATCCCCAATACGGGAACGCGTCACCCAATGGACAGTACATACGCCATCATATCGCTCGACGAGAACCATCGTTGGTAAGGAGAAAGAATATGTTTATAGTCACCCAATCTAACAGGAAAATTTTAAATATGAAAATCGGACTTCAAAATCAAGCCGTAAAAATCATTCTCACCCTAATTTTCGGATTTACTGTTCCTTCGGTTTATGCGACTCCTTTTTTCGTAGTCTGCCCACAAACAAGCTACGAAGAAAACGAAACTGTAACTCTCTCCGATGGAAATCAAATCAACTGTTTTTACTCGCCGCAAGGAAGATTAACCTCCGCACAAACAAAACCATGCTATTATATGAAAAACTGTTTCCTTTATAATTTCCATCCAAACGGATCAGTTTCTGAATATACAATCCACTTTCCTAAAGGATTTTACGAACGCCGCTACGATCCCCAAGGAATGCTAATCGGGAAAACAAGATTGAATATAGGAGGAAGAGGCGAAGAATGTCGCTACGCAGGAAATTATCAATTAAAATGTGAATATTTCGATTCAAACAACAACCTAATCGATGAAGATTATATAGGCGTTGAATATCTTAATTATTAATCTCCTAAAACAAAAACCCATGCCCCGCCTTCTATTCATCCTATTCGTCTTCGCCACCGCCTCGTTTGCCACGGAACGCTGCTACTTCATGACGCGCATGTCCTCGCCGGAGAAATCCGTCTCGCTCACCGAAAAGAATTGCGCCATCGTCAAAAGCGCACTTTCCGACATGGATTATTTTGGAGAAGTAATCGGTGAAGAAGGAAACCTTATCATCGAAAACGAAGGTTCGCTCCTCATCGAAAAAATCTACAACGAACGTTTTTCCACGGGAACCGACGCCTACCACGTTTACATGATAGGAACATTTCTCGGGGCAAATCCCGCCAAATGCGTCGCCTCGACCAGTTCCGGCTGCGGAGCGCTCGAATATGTACAGTTTGGAATCATCATCCGAGACTTCTACCTAAACCGCGGCAGGTAAAAACTTTATATTTCATTCCGATGCCTTTACAAATTATTCGCTCCGACATTACGAGATTCTCCGCCGACGCCATCGTCAATTCCACGAACCCGAACCCTTTTCGCAGCGGCTATGGAGGGGCGGATTTTCACATATATGAAGCCGCAGGCAGAAACGTTCTCCAAAAAGCCCGGGAAAAAATCGGCAACCTAAATGTCGCAGATATCGCCGTCACACCGGCATTCGCCCTAAACGCCAAATTCATCATCCACACCGTAGGGCCGCGCTGGAACGGCGGAAGATCCGGGGAACTTTTCTCGCTCAAAAACTGCTATACGGGAGCACTCGAAAAAGCAAGGGAACTGGGCTGCGAATCAATCGCTTTTTCGCTCATCTCCAGCGGCTCCTACCGCTTTCCCAAAGACCTCGCACTAAAAACAGCCGTCGAAGCAATCGGAAGCTTTTTACAGACAAACGAAATGGACGTGACGCTCGTCGTCTTCGACAGAGAATCTTTCGAGATTTCCGCGGAACTCGACCGCGACATCCGGGCATTCATCGACGAAAATTACGTACAAAAGAAAAAAGATCTTCTGCGCCTATTCCGCGAAGAAAATATTTTCCCCAAAACCGGCGAACTTCCCGAAAAGCCTCCGCGCGACCTCCGGGATTTTGAACAGGAATTTTCCGACTGTTCCGACATCCGAAAGCAGACTTCCACATCAACGCTAGAAGAGTTTCTCACCGTTTCCGCCGAGACTTTCCAGCAAAAGCTATTTCAGCTCATCCGGGAAAAAAATCTGGACGACACGTCTATCTACAAGAAGGCAAATCTCAGCCGCCAGCATTTTTCGAAAATCCGCAGCGACATCCACTACAAACCCAAAAAGAAAACGGTCCTCGCGCTCGCTGTCGCCATGCAGCTTTCTCTCGCCAAAACAGAAGACCTTCTCGCCCATGCAGGGTTCGCTCTTTCGCCTGCCGACAGGACCGACCAAATCCTCACCTACTTCATCCTCCGCCAAAAATTCGACATCTGGGAAATCAACAACGTTCTCTTCAAGTACGACGAACCGACGCTCGGCATGTAGTCTTTAAAATGTCGCCCGAGAGGCGACCTTTTTCATCATCCGCTAAGCTATTATTTTTCCTGCAACCAGGGATTCATTCCGGGAGCTCCAGCAACGAAAAATCAAAACAACAGAGGTATCGATGAAAAAAGGACTGGTAGAAATCGTATTCATTCTAGAC
>CAVKXR010000292.1:0-2551 GCA_963660275.1 Oscillospiraceae bacterium | reverse complement strand
GCTCCACAGGTAGCCGGCTTCTTCGCCGGCCTTGCGAGAGAGAACCTCGACCTTGCTTGCGACCATGAAGACGGAATAGAACCCGACGCCGAACTGTCCAATCAGATCGACGCTCGACTTGTCGGAATCCTTCAGGTCCTGCACGAAATGCTTCGTTCCCGAGCGGGCGATTGTCCCGAGGCAGCTTTCGAGATCTTCCTTGTTCATGCCGATGCCGTTGTCTTCGACGGTCAGCGTCCGGTTCTTGGAATTGACGGAAAGGTCGATTTTCAGCTGGGTTCCTTCGGGAAGGAGAGCCGCGTTCGAGAGGGAAAGGAAGCGGCGCTTGTCAAGCGCATCCGCGGCGTTCGAAATCAGTTCGCGGAGGAAGATTTCCTTGTTGCTGTAGAGGGAATGGATCATCAAGTGGAGAAGATCCTGCACTTCGGTCTGGAATTCTTTTTTTTCTGTAGCCATTTGTATCTCCAAAATTAAAGTGTTTCAAAATGAAACAGTTTCCCGTTTCAAAAAGTGGCACGAACCGCTGCAAACCAGCGCGTTCCGTCCCGTTTCGCCTAGGTAAAAGCAAGAAGCGTGCCAAAGCGGGGGACGAAAAGGAAATGTTTGAAAGATGTTGATGTTATCTTTTGGTATGTGGAATGTGGATTTAGGAATTGTTAAAATGGAAAAACTATATTGTTGTTTTTATTCAAGTATTCTTTCGGATTTTTCTCCGATATGTTTCTTGTGAAATACGCTTTTGAGCAATTTAGAAAAAATATCGATGGTCTTGCCCAAGGATTTTGCGTTGGAATTGTAATGGCCGCTTTGATTGTCAAAGAAATATATTTTTCTATATTCTCCTTTGACATAGATTGCCCATCAAAGAATTTTAGGCAACATCCAACCCGGGGTTCTAAAAATTCCAAGATAGGTGGTCGTTTAGAAATTTTGAGTTTTTGCTCTTATTCTCTCTACTGAAACTACCACTTTCAATACATCCGAGAATAAAGCGAACACTCACGTCCCATTAGGGGCGTGGGTCGTTTTATGCTTGTTGGATGTAAGGGTGTGGTAGCCCGCAGTAGAGACAAGCACAGGGAACGACTCCACGCCTTTTTTTGTTGCCGAATTGCCATAAGAGCAGTCTCTCGATGAGGAACCTATGGCAGATACGGTAGAAATTCAAAACCGTCGATACATTGGTTCCAAGGCGAAGCTCTTGCCTTGGATATTCGAAACCATCCAAAACGAAACAAGGGAAATCCATTCCTTTTGCGATATTTTTGCGGGGACTGGAGTTGTTGCCAACGAGGCTATCAAGCGTTTTGGTTCCGTGATTGTAAACGACCTTCTTTTCTCGAATCAAGTAATTTACAATGCTTTTTGGGGAAAGGGGCGAGCGTCTAATAGCAAAGTTCAAAGCCTCGTTAACTTATTCAATTCTTTGGATGGTAAGTTATTGCCAGAAAACTTCTTTTCTGAAAACTATAGTGACAAATTTTTTGACATGAATACGGCAAAAAAAATTGGCCATATTCGCGAAATAATTGAAAACGAAAAAGATAATCTGACATCGAAGGAATATTGCATCCTCTTGACCATTCTCATGTACGGAATGGATAAAATCGCCAATACGCTCGGACATTACGAGGCCTATATCCACAAGCAAATTATGCCTCGAGATTTAATCCTGAAACAGATACTTTATCGAAGTCTAAGTAATGTTCATATTTATCGTCAGGATGCGAATAAACTTGCTTTTCAAGTGACGTCGGATTTAGTTTATATCGATCCGCCATACAATTCCAGACAGTACTCTAGATTTTATCATATCTACGAAACACTCGTAAAATGGGATAAACCTAAATTAAGCGGTTCGGCCATGAAACCGCCATGTGAAAATATGAGTGAATACTGTTCCTGCCGTGCCAAAAGAGCAATGGAAAATCTTGTTCAAAATCTAAAAACAAAATATCTGGTCGTTTCATATAATAACACATACCAATCCAAAAGTTCATCATCGCAAAATAAGATTAAGCTAGATGAACTGGTGTCGATTTTGGAAACTATCGGAAAAACGAAGATATTCGAACACTCTCATCAATTTTTTAATGCGGGCAAGACCGATTTTAAGAATCACAAGGAATTGTTATTTGTGACGGAGGTCCGATGAACATTCGATCTCCCCTTTTTTACGTCGGAGATAAAAGAAAATTGGTGGATTCCATCAAAAAATTTTTCCCGCCAGACATCCGCAACTTTGTGGAGCCTTTTGTTGGCGGCGGTTCTGTCTTTATGAATGTCTCTGCAAGAAGGTACATCTTAAACGACATTGACAGAAATGTGATTGAACTTCATAAAATGCTTTGCTCTTTTGCCTCCAAAAGAGACGATTTCTTTGAGAAAGTAGAGACAACAGTCAACCGATACGGGCTTTCCTACTCCCTTCTAAACTATGAAATTCCAATAGATTTGAAAAAGAAATTTCCAAAGACTTATTTCGCCGAATATAATAGAGTATGCTACGATAATTTAAAATCTGAATACAACAAAAGCGAAAATAAAAATC
>CAVKXR010000291.1:0-2577 GCA_963660275.1 Oscillospiraceae bacterium | reverse complement strand
TGGGGGTGGTTGCAAGGAAGGGGGACCTTGGCCTTTCGCAACTCGGAAAGGTCCCCCTACCTTGCCCCTCGCCGGATAGGCCTGCCTGTCGGCAGACAGGCGCATCTCCGCCGCTAGGCGAAAAAGGGTCGCTTAGCGACAAAAGCCTAGACGGGCAAGTGTCAAAAACCTTTCGGCAAAAAGAAAAAGCTCGCTCAGACGCCCCTCTTCCCTTTCACCTCGTTCCTCTACTGATTCCTGACTCCTGATTCCTATCCACTATTAACTATCCACTAAATTTCTATCTTTCCATTGAGGTTTGTATGAAAAAAACGATTGTCGCTCTGCTGTTTTCTGCGCTGTTCGCCTTTGCGGAAAATCTGACGGTTGAAGGGAAACTTGTCGAAATCGCCGGGAAGATGCCGCCAAACGATCTTTATAATTATGTGTATGTGTTGAAGTACAAAGTAACGAAAGTTGTCGAAGGAAAATTTGACGGCAAGGAAATTCTGGTGGGAGTCTATAATCCGCTTACTCCGCGAGGCCAGGTAGCAGACAAGATGGCGGCCAAGTCGAAGGGAAATGTTCGGGCTTTTCGCGCGGGCGACAAGCATCTTCTGAAGCTGGTTCCGCTGGAAGGAAATTACGACGGAGCCGTGGAGGATGAATATTTTGACGACGATTCGGAACGCTTTCTCGCGGTAGAAGTTCTCGACGCGAAATAGTCCGATGGTCTTTTCTTCGCAGGTTTTCCTCTTCTATTTTTTGCCGGTATTTTTTGCCGGATACTATTTTCTGCTTTGGCGGCATGCGAAACATTCCACGCTGAATTTTTTCATCACCGTTTTCAGCTACATCTTTTACGGCTGGATGGAACCGTGGCTCGTGCTTTTGATGTTCGGTTCGACATGGGTGAACTATTTTGCCGGTAAGCAGATTTCCGCTCCGGGTGCGTCGAATTTTCGGAGAAAGGCTTCGCTTACTTTATCTGTAATCGTCAACTTGGGAACGCTCGGATTTTTCAAATACTACATGTTTGCGATGGGCGGCGTGAACATGCTCGTGCAGATGTTCGGGCTAGAACCGTTTTCCGTTTTGCGCGTACTTCTGCCGGTGGGAATCTCTTTCTATACGTTCCAGGCGATGAGCTATACGATTGACGTCTATCGCGGTGATGCGCCTCCGGTCAAGAATTTCGCCACTTTCGCCTGCTACGTTTCGCTTTTTCCGCAGCTGGTCGCAGGTCCAATCGTCCGCTACAACACGGTAGCCGAGGAGCTGGAAAACCGGACGCATACGTGGGAAAACTGGATGCGCGGCATGATTTATTTCTGTCTGGGCTTTGCGAAAAAGATTTTGATAGCAAATCAGGTGGGAATCATCGCGGATCGCGTCTTCGGGGCGGAAAGTCCCGGTGTCGTGAATGCCTGGTGGGGATCTGCCGCCTACATGATGCAAATCTACTTTGATTTTTCCGCTTATTCGGATATGGCGGTGGGCTTAGGCCTGATGCTCGGGTTCCATTTTCCGCGGAATTTCAACGGCCCTTACCGTTCGGGGAGCATTTCCGAATTCTGGAGCCGCTGGCATATTTCCCTGACTACCTGGCTGAAGGATTACCTCTACATTCCGCTTGGCGGAAACCGCGTTTCCCGGCGGCGGACTTACGTGAACCTTTTCCTGGTGATGTTCGCTTCGGGCGTTTGGCACGGCGCGGCGATGACTTTTATTTGCTGGGGACTTTACCATGCGTTCTTTATGATTGTCGAACGCGTAAACGGCAAGCGGGCGCTGTATGCGAAGCTGCCGAGATTTGCACAGGTCGTTCTGACGCAAATCATCGTACTCTTCGGGTGGGTGCTTTTTCGTTCGCCGGATCTCTCTTCGGCGGGGAAGATGTGGGGCGCGATGCTCGGGCTTTTGCCTGTGAATCCCGCAAACCCGATTCTTTCAGCGGAAATTTTCACGCCGACTTCTATCGTGTTTATGCTGCTCGCTTTTGCCTATGCCTTTTCGCCGATTCGCGCCTATGACTGGTGCCAGAAGATAAGCGTTCCACGCCTTGTGATTGCTTTCGCTCTTTTCGCTTTTGCGGTCCTTGCCCTTTTTACGCAAAGCTACAATCCGTTTCTGTATTTCCAGTTCTAGCCGGGATGCGGTACGAGGGACGAGTTAAGCGGGACAAGGTCAGAGCTTAGTGGGTAGAATTTAGAGCTTAGAACGGTGAACATTTAGGTGGGACGCGGTATGAGGGACACGGGAAACGGAACATAATACGAGGTGTTCCCCGACATTTTTTCCCACGTCATTCCCGTGCTCCGACACGGGAATCTCCTTTCAGATAAGGGATTGTCGGGTCAAGCCCGACAATGACAGGTTAGCGAGCTTGCCGAGCTAAGCCCGATAATGACAGGTAGTGCGGCGTTACGGGTGGATGTCGCCAAAAGGAAAAAGCCCGCTCAGACGCCTCTCGTCCCTCTCACCGCATTCCGTGTCCCACTTCCCGTTTTAACACTGTTTTCTGTCTCCTGATTTCTATTAACTCTCCACTAATCTCTATTCCCCTCATCCCTCTTCCCGTATCCCACTGATTTCTGT
>CAVKXR010000290.1:0-2594 GCA_963660275.1 Oscillospiraceae bacterium | reverse complement strand
CACTTACAGCTGTTGGAAGTTCGTTGCTAAAGTTGCAATTCGTGAATGTTTTTTCCTGTTTATTGTTTCCAATCGTCAGAACGATACTGCAATCAGTAGGCTGCCATCCCGCCGTATTTATCCTAAGATTACCAGCAACTGTCACAGTTCCGCAACTTCCGCTTGGAATTATAATTCCTGTTTTATCAATTTCATACTCCGGTGCGCTGGAATCCGTGGCCTTGACCGCGGGGCAGGTGACCGAAACTTCCGTGTTGTCGTCGTTCTTGACCGTCACGGTCGGAGCGACCGATTCGCCTTTCTTCGAGAGCGTCGCCGTTGCCGAAGCTTCCGAACCGGTAGCGCCGGTCCAAGTGTAGCCGGTAATCGTCGCATCCGTCGAACAGCCAGTAATCGTCCACTTCGCTGTTGCCGATCCGCTCGCCACATCGACCGTCGAAGCGTCCGCGGAACATTCACATCCGGTAATCTTCGCCCCGTTCACATGCAGCGGAGAGCACTGGACCGTGTTTCCATCGACTACGAGCGTCGCCGAGAAATCACCCGAATTTTTATAGGTTGCGGATGTATTTTTCACCCCGTTTCCTTTCGCAGAAAGTTCTTCTGAATTGGGCAAAGTCCAAGCATAAGGAACACTTGAACTATTCAAGACCACATTCATCCCTAAATTCGGATCTACCGTAAACGTCCATTTGGTAGCCGCCCCCTTTTCAATCGTTGCGGGCACAGGCGCACAGGTTCCGTTTACCGTTCCATCAGAGACCGTCGCCGAAGAACTCACGCCCACAGTCGCGGAACTCGCCGGAACGCTTGCGCTCGAGAAGTTGATCTGCGTGGAGCTGCTCGCCGGGAGCGGTGCCGCCGAAGACGAACTGGCAGTGGCAGGAGAAGATCCCGGTTCCACGATTCCCGCCGAACTGGAAGAAGACTCTTCCGCCACCGAAGACGTGCCGTTTAACTTGGACGCGCAAACGGGATCCGCCAAACAAGCCTTCATAGCATCATCAATTTTCGTTGCATAAACGGAGGAGTCGTTTCCATATACCAACATTTCATCTTCGCTGGTCGGTTTCGAAACATCCCCGCTGCCGCAAGCGACAAAGGCGCCACCGACAAGCGCAGCTAAAGCGATTCCTAAATATCTTTTTTTCATCAGAAAGGCCTCTTTCTTGTGGCAAATTAAAATCTGCCGAAATACAGATTGAATTTAGATTTTTTCTATCAAAGGCGCAACAGTCCGACGGAAAAACTCCGGGATTCCGCAAGTTTGTAAAATTTCGTTTACATTTAGAAGAGACCCATTTTCTGGGACTCGGGAGGAATTTTTACCAACAATTAGTAATTTTCAACTTTTGCGCATCAGTCAGCACAAATTCTACAGGGAAATCGACAGAAATCTGCCCATTACAAGCATTGTCTGTATTGTTCCAAGGTCCACCCACCCAAGAATCCAAATGGAACGCCGAATTGCAATCTTTAAAATTGGCATCAATCTGACAAGTTTTTGTTCCCGTTGAACCCCTTAAAGTTTTCAACAAATAAATCCCAGCTTCATAATAATCCTCAGAAGGAACAAAAGATTCTATCACTGTTACCGCAATTCCCGACGAACTGGAAGCCTCTTCCGAGGAACTTGATTCGGCAACAGAACTGCTGGATTCCGCGGAACTGGAACTTTCTTCCGAGCTAGACGATTCCACCGACGACGAACTCAAACCTGCCGAAGAACTGCTTAACTCAGCAGAACTGGAACTTGCCTCAGAACTGGATGACAGGATGGCAGAACTACTCGACCATTGTTCCGAGGAACTCGATTCCGGGGCGGAGCCGCTCGATTCAGCCGAACTCGAACTTTCTTTCGAGCTTGACGATTCTGCCGATGACGAACTCAACGCCGCCGAAGAACTGCTTAACTCTGCGGAGCAGGAACTTTCCACAAAGCTGGACGACAGGGCTGCGGAACTACTGGACAATTTTTCTGAAGAACTGGATTCCGGAGAACTTGACATCGCCTCGGACGAGCTACTCAGCGAAAGAGAACCCGAAGATTCCGCCGATGAACTTGACTCCACTAAGGAGCTGCTCGACAACATCGAACTGGCACTCTCCGCAGAATTCGACGACTGGGCATAACCGCTAGACGATGCTCCAACCGAACTCGAACTTTTCACGTCGCCGATTTTTCCCGCACAGGCCGGATCATTCCGGCAAGCTTCCATCGCGGAACTCATCAAGCCGGCATAGTAATCCGCATCCTGCAAATAATACAGTTCTTCGTCTTTGCCGGTCAGCTTTGAAATTTCGCCGTCGCCACAGGCGGCTAGGCCTCCAAGAGCCAATGCGATTACTGCCAAAATCCATTTCTTTTTCATTTTTAACGGGCCTCAATTTCGGTTGCGAATAATTTAAAAATTCATGTCGGGATTTGTCAGGGGTCAGAGTTTAGTTGATAGTTGATAGTGGATAGAGGAATCAGGAAACAGGACTTAGGAATCAGTGCTTAGACTTACAAATGTCTATATCGTTCAACCTGTCATTATCGGGCTTAGCTCGACAAGCTCGCTAACCTGTCATTGCCGGGCATAGACCCGGCA
>CAVKXR010000289.1:0-2666 GCA_963660275.1 Oscillospiraceae bacterium | reverse complement strand
GAGGCTATCCGTCGGCGGGAATCGCCATCGAAATGTTCCGGTTCGTCGAAGTGGAATTTGCCACATGGGGCGAGGAGCGCGGCTACTACACGGGCCAGAACGAAAGCCGCATCTACATGGCGGAAATCAGCCTGGGATTTTAAATGAACGAGCAAATCATAGTGCACAAAAGTTCACAAAATATCTATATTGGAAAACATGATTGAAAGACTTCACGGTACTCTCGTAGAACGCCACCCGACATTTGCCGTCGTCGAATGCGGCGGCGTAGGCTACGGCGTCCAGGTTTCGGCACGGACCGGGGAACGCCTTCCCTCAGAAGGCTCGGAAATCACGCTTCTCACGCATCTGGTCGTCCGGGAAGATTCCATGGAACTTTTCGGTTTTGCCGACGCCAAGGAAAAGGAACTGTTTTTGAACATGATTTCCGTAAATGGCGTAGGCCCGAAGACCGCGCAACGGATTCTCTCGGGAATTTCCCCGGAAGACTTCCTTGCGATTATCGCCCGCGGAGACAAGACCGCCCTCGGAAAGATCAAGGGAATCGGCAAGAAGACCGCGGAGATGTTCGTCCTGACCTTAAAAGACAAGGCTCTCGCTCTGTCGGCGGTTTCCGGGAACGAAACGCCCGCGCTCCTCTCCGCAAGCGAAAGCGAAGCCGTCCAAGCGCTCCACACGCTAGGCGTCAAGGATCCCGCCGCCCAGAAAGCCGTGGAAAAAGCGGTCGAAACGCTCGGGCAGGGCGCAAACGTCACGCAGCTCATCCCCGAAGCCCTCAAGCACGTATAAAGGCTCTTCATGTCGGAACGCATCATCTCCCCCGAAAAGGAAAGCAGCGAAGAAGCGGAAATCGAACGGAGCCTCCGCCCGGAAACTCTCTCGGAGTTCACCGGCGAGGACCATATCAAAGAAAGCCTCCAGATCGCGATCGAAGCCGCCCGGAGGCGCGGAGAATCTCTCGACCACTGCCTCTTCGCCGGGCCTCCGGGCCTCGGCAAGACAACTCTTGCCGGAATCATCGCAAAGGAAATGGGAGTAGGCATCCACATCACGAGCGGTCCTGTCCTCGAAAAGGCGAGCGACCTTGCGGGACTTCTCACGAGCCTTGGCGAAAACGACGTTCTGTTTATCGACGAAATTCACCGCCTAAGCCGCATCATCGAAGAATATCTCTACCCCGCGATGGAGGATTTCCGGCTAGACATCATGCTGGATTCGGGACCCGCAGCCCGCAGCGTAAACCTTCCGCTCAAGCATTTTACGCTTGTCGGTGCCACGACCCGCACCGGGCTTCTCACGGGACCGCTTCGCGACCGTTTCGGGCTGCACTACCGGCTCGACCTGTATCCGGCAAAGGATTTGCAAAGGATTTTAGTCCGCAGCGCAAAGATTTTGAATGTCAGGATGACGGACGAAGCGGCGGATATTTTAAGCTCGCGCTGCCGGGGAACGCCGCGCATCGCGAACCGAGTCCTCAGGCGCGCACGCGACGTAGCGGAAGTACGCGGCGAAGGCGTCATCGACAAGGAAATCGCGGAACGCACGCTGAAAATGCTCGGCATCGACCCGCTGGGCCTCGACCCGATGGACCGGAAGATCCTCTCCACCATCGCAAACCATTTTTCGGGCGGTCCCGTCGGATTAGGAACCATCGGAGCGTCCCTCGGCGAAGAACCGGATACGCTCGAAGAGGTTTATGAACCGTTCCTCATCCAACAAGGGCTGCTTTCCCGCACACCACGCGGTCGCATCCTCACCCAGGCAGCCTACAAGGCGCTCCACGTTCCCGTTCCCAAGGGTTCGCAGGGGGAACTCTTTTCAGGGAACTGAATCAACGGCTCTGGATTAAAATTCGGAAGTAAGTCGGCTTTCCGCCGACGGTCAAATCCTTTTCGTCGTTTCCCTTGCGAAATTTCACGATTTTGAACTGTTCCGGGTTGAACTTGTGCAAAAAAGTAATCGGAACGCCCATCACGCCTTTATAGTCGAAAGGAATGTCCCGCGTCCGACCGACATTTATCGCATCGTAGTTGTCAAACTTCGGGTATGCCATCTCGTTTCCGCGATATTCCCTGGTCAAGGGAATGAATCCATGCCGACAGGCATTGTCGAGATTCGTAAGCCACATGCAGTTGTTCGGCGAGACGATTCTTTCGCCCGCTTCGCCGATTTTCGTTTCCAAACCATAAAGTTCGTAATCTTCGGGAACGATGAATCCCGAAATGCCTCTGCCCATGTTCACGCCCATCCAGACCTTGTTCTCGCGAATAAGCGCGAAGACTTCCTTGTATGTAATCGCGTTGATGTTTCCGATGACCAGAAATTTCTTGCGATACCTGTCGAGTTGCGAAATATATTCCCGAAACAGGGAAAACGGAGGGTTTGAAACGACGATGTCCGCTTCACGCAAAAGTTCAACGCTTTCCCCGCTGCGAAAATCGCCGTCTCCCTTGAAATAAGCGACATCCTCTAGCGAGGGATACTTCGCTTCCTTTCCGGTAAACTCATAATAAAAAGCCGCCTCGCCGTCAGAAAACAAATCCCGGTCACTCTTGTAACAAGCGCAGATAACTTTTTTTAATCCCAGCCGTTCGAAATTTTCGACAAAGTATCGGTAAAAATTGCTTTTTCGAGCATCGTCGCAGTTGCAATAGACGGTTTTGTTC
>CAVKXR010000288.1:0-2682 GCA_963660275.1 Oscillospiraceae bacterium | reverse complement strand
GAATCAAGCATCTCTTTTCTCTAAAATTTTACATGCATTTCTGAAAAACGTGTCGGCTTTTTCACGGGAATTTTTCAAGCGCTTCCTATTTTCGCGGCACTATGAAAAAGAAAGAGCCGAATCGTCTGTATGTAGAACGCGACATCAGCTGGATGTATTTCAACCACCGGATTCTGGAAGAAGCAAAAAAGAGTTCCGTTCCTCTGCTGGAACGCATTTCGTTTCTGGGCATCTACTCGAACAACTTAGACGAATTTTTCCGTGTCCGGGTCGCTTCGCTCAACCGCTTTTTGGAATTTGTCGATGGGAAGCGGACGGAACGGAAGGCGGTGAAGGCGACGCTTCGCGAAATCTCGGCGTTGAACCGAAAGTATTCCGAGGAGTATAAGGATGTCTTGGACGATGTCCGGGTCGCTTTGCGCAAAAACGGCTTTTGGCTTTTGAAGGAAAACGAGCTTGATTCGTCTCAAGAGCGATTTGTGCAGGATTTTTACAGCAATCGTCTGAGCGGCTACATCTTGCCGGTCTGGTTTTCATCCTTGAAGGAACTCGGTTCGGCGGCGGATGACTGCGTTCACCTTGTCGTGGAAACGGACGGAAACTTTGCCCTGATAGCCTTGCCCGTCCGGCAGTTTGGACGATTTGTGCGCTTGCCGGACAAGGATGGAAAGCGCTTCCTCATGTATCTAGACGATGTCGTCCGTTTTTGTCTGCCGTATGTTTTCCAGGGGATGGGGCTTCATGCGTTCCGGGCATATTCGTTCAAGTTTACGAAAGACGCGGAAATGGACTTGGATACGGACCTTTCGAACGGCTTTGTACAAAAAATTTCCAAGGGTCTGAAAAGTCGGCGGAAGGGGGAGCCGATTCGGGTGCTTTACGATGCGGACATGCCGCGGAAAGCTCTTGAAAAGTTGCTGTCGAAACTGAATATCGACGGAATGGATTCTGTCTTGCCTTCGGGCCGCTACCAGAATCATAAGGACTTGATGGGATTTCCCGATTGCGGTCGTGCCGATCTCCGGTATCCGGCGTGGCCGCCGATTCGAAAAAAAGAGTTTGAAAAGGGAAGTTTGCTGGAACTTGTCCGCGAAAAGGACCGTTTTCTGCATGTCCCGTATCACAGCTTCGACGCCTATATCCGGCTTTTGCGCGAAGCGGCGATTCGTCCCGATGTCACCAGCGTAAAGACGACGCTTTACCGCCTAGCGAAAGATTCCCAGGTGATCCAGGCGCTTGTCTGCGCAGCGCAGAACGGAAAGAAGGTGACGGTATGCATCGAGCTTCTCGCGCGTTTCGACGAGGCTTCGAACATCGATTGGAGCAAGAAGATGAACGATGCGGGAATCCGTGTCGTTTTCGGGGTGCCGGGTCTAAAGGTTCACAGCAAGATTACGCATATCGGATCGAAAAGCGGCGACGTGGCGGTGATTTCTACCGGGAACTTTCACGAAGGCAACGCGAAGTGCTACACGGATTTTTTGATGATGACGGCGCGGCCCGCCCTTGTCCGCGAAGTGGAACATGTTTTTGACTTTATCGAGCGTCCCTACCATCCGGTCAAGTTCCATGAACTGCTCGTGAGTCCGAACGATATGCGGCGAAAGCTCTTGCATCTGATCGACCAAGAGATTAGTAACCGGAAGGCAGGAAAGGACGCTTACATTTTGGGAAAGGTCAATCACATCGTCGATCCGAAAATCGTGAAGAAACTCTACGAAGCGTCCGCTGCGGGCGTTCGGATAGACATGCTCGTCCGCGGAAATTCGAGCCTCGTGACGGGAATCCCGAAAAGAAGCGAGAACATCCGTCTGGTGGGAATCATCGACCGCTACCTGGAACATTCCCGAATTCTCGTGTTTGCCGGCGGTGGTTCGGAGCGTTACTTCATCGGTTCCGCGGACTGGATGCCCCGCAATTTTGACCGCCGAATCGAAGTCCTCGCTCCCGTTTACGATGCGGATCTCCAGCGCGAACTGAAGCGCATCGTACTCTTCGGGCTGAAGGATTCGTCGCAGGGGCGAATCGTCGACGGCTTTGGAAAGAACGCTCCTGTTCCGGGACGGAAGTTCCGCTCGCAGGAAGCCCTCTACGCAGCCTATCAAAAGGAAAACCAATGAAAAAGAATTTGCAGACCCCGGCCCGGCTTGCGGCCATCGATATCGGATCGAACGCGGCGCGGCTTCTCATTAAGGAACTTTCCCCGGATAGCGAAGGGGAGTTGGAACTTTCCAAGTTGCTTTTTTTGCGGTTTCCGCTGCGTCTCGGAACGGACGTGTATTCCTTTGGCAGCGTGTCGAAGGAAAAGGGCGAGCGGATGGTCGAGATGCTCCTCGCGTTCCGCCATCTGATGAACGCTTACGGGGTCGATGTCTATCGGGCGTGTGCGACAAGCGCCTTGCGGGACGCGGCGAACCGGCAGAGCGTTTTAAAAAATGCGGAAAGGAAGTCGGGCATTCGGATCGAGCTGATTTCCGGCGAAGAGGAAAGCTCGCTCATCTACGACAACCGCCTGAACCTTTCCCGCTTGCGCGGCAACTACCTGTTTGTCGATGTCGGGGGCGGATCTACCGAGGTTTCTCTCGTCGTGCGCGGAGAAAGGACCGCTTACGCTTCTTACCCGATTGGAGCCGTTCGAAAGATGGAAGGCGCGGTGAAAGGGGACGACGTAAAACGCATGAA
>CAVKXR010000287.1:0-2715 GCA_963660275.1 Oscillospiraceae bacterium | reverse complement strand
GGAGCGAGTACCCTTGTGCGGGAAAAGCTTGCGCGCCGTTCCGGTGTCCTGAAGAACAAGAAACTTCTCATTTGGGAATTTGTGGAACGCGACTTGCGCTTTGGCGCGGAAGGCTGGAAAAAAGTGAGGTTGGAATGACGAACGAAAATTCCTGGTGGAAACGGGCGCTCAAGGTTTTGCCCGGCGGCGTGGATTCTCCGGTGCGGGCCTTTGGCGGCGTCGGCGGGGAACCCGTCTTTGTCAAGCGGGCGAACGGCCCTTTTCTTTATTCGGACAACGGACGTGAACTCGTCGATTTTATCGGTTCTTGGGGACCGATGATTCTCGGGCATAATCCGCCGGAAGTCATCGAAGCTCTTCGCGAGGAACTTTCGCGCGGCCTGAGCTTTGGAATGGGGACGGATATCGAGGTGGAACTCGCCGAGTTTATCCTTTCGAAAATTCCCGGGATGGAAAAGATTCGCCTGGTGAACTCGGGGACGGAAGCGACGATGAGCGCTATCCGCGTGGCGCGCGGAGCGACCGATCGGAACAAGATTGTCAAGTTCCGCGGCTGCTACCACGGGCACGGGGATTCCTTTTTAATCCAGGCGGGTTCCGGTGCGCTGACGCACGGGACTCCCAGCTCGCTCGGCGTCACACCGGGCGTTGCCGAGGACACGCTCGTCGCGGATTACAACCACATCGAACAGGTCGAAGCTCTCTTTCACGCCCATCCGACAGAAATCGCTGCGGTTATCGTGGAGCCGGTCGCCGGCAACATGGGTTGCGTTCCGCCGAAGGAAGGTTTTCTTTCCGGGCTTCGGGAACTGTGCGACAGGTTCGGTTCTGTCCTTATCTTTGACGAAGTGATGACGGGTTTCCGAGTTTCGGACGGCGGAGCCGCAAAGCGTTTCGGCGTTACTCCGGACATGATTACGCTCGGAAAGATTGTCGGCGGGGGAATGCCGCTTGCCGCTTACAGCGGAAAGGAATCGCTGATGCGGAATGTCAGTCCGGAGGGAAAGGTCTATCAGGCGGGAACGCTTTCCGGGAATCCGATGGCGGTGACCGCGGGCCTTGCCCAGCTCCGGCTTTTGTATAAACTAAATCCCTGGGATGCGCTCGAACGCAAGGGAGAATTTCTCGCCGAGGGAATTCGGAAGGCTGCGAAAGAGGCGGGCGTTCCGCTCCAGGTGAACCGGGTCGCTTCGATGTTTACCGTCTTCTTTTCCGAGAGGCCGGTTGAAGATACGGAAACGGCTCTTGCCGCGGACACAAAACGCTTCGCTTCCTTTTTCCATGCGATGCTCGAACAGAACATCCTCTTTCCGCCGTCCCAGTTCGAGACGACTTTTGTCGGAAATTCCCACACGGATGAAATTCTCGAAAGGACCGTTGCCGCGGCGAAGCTTGCTTTCGAAAGGATGAAGTCATGAAGATTACGGAAGCGGTACAGTTCCTGTCCGAAGAAGCGAAAAAGTCGGCGACATCCTTTGACATCGTTGCGGGGCATTCCAAGTCCGAAGGCGTTTCGGTTTTCAAGGGAAAAGTCCAGAACACGGAAATATCCGAATCGGTCGGTGTGGGCATTCGGGCGTTCAAGGGGGAAAATCCCGGCTACGCCTACACGGAACGCTTGACCGAAAACGCCTTGCGACAAACCTTGAAAGATGCGCTTTTGCACACGGCCTTTACGAAGCCTCTTCCCGTCCGGCTGCCGTTCCCGGAGAATCGCCCTCTGCGGAAATTGCCTTATAATCCGGGCCTAAAGGATGTGACGCTTTCTCAGATGGCGGAACTTTCCATGGATATAGAAAACCGCTGTTTTGAACTTTCGAAAGAGGTGACGAACGTACCTTATCTCGGAACCCAGAAGGACGAGAGCTTCACCGTCTTTGCCAATTCGAACGACGTCTATTTTGAAAGGCGGGAAAACGGAATCGGCGCGGGGGCGGGAGTCGTCGCGGAACGCGGAAATTCCAAGAAGCTCGGCGGATTCGACCAGAATGCGCTATCCTTTTCGGAACTTTCGGCGGAAAAAATCGCGCAGAAATCCGTGGAACGCGCGAGGGAACTTTTGAATCCTTCGAAAATCGCAGGCGGAAAGATGCCCGTTGTCCTTTCGGAGCGTGTCGCTGGGCAAATCGTCGGGATGTATGCGTCGTCATTCTTTGCGGAACAGGTCCAGAAAGGACAGTCCCGTTTGCAGGGACGGCTCGGGGCGAAAATCGCGGGTGCGAACATTTCCCTCTACTCCGACCCGACCCGCGAAGATCTTCCTGCGGTAAAGACCTTTGACAGCGAAGGAACTTTTGCGGATCGGGTGGCTGTCGTAAGGGACGGCGTCCTGGAAGATTTTCTCTACAACCTGGAAACGGCGGCTGTCGCCGGGCGGGCGAGCAACGGCTGTGCAGCGCGTTCCTATTCGGGAAAAGTCGGCACTTCCTTTTCGAATCTGGTTGTGCTTCCCGGCGAGCGGACGACCGCGGAACTTCTCTCGCTTTTTCCCCGGTGCCTTTTGGTGCTTCGCCTCGAAGGAAATTCCGGCTGCAGCGCGGTCAGCGGCGAAATGAGTATCGGTGTGCAGGGAATGTACGCGGAAAACGGAAAAATTCTGCATCCGGTGGAAGGGGCTACGCTCAGCGCGAACTTCATCGACCTGCTCGAAACGCTTGTCGCTGTCGGATCCGAATACCCGGACGCCTACACGACACTCCAGGTTCCGGCTCTAGC
>CAVKXR010000286.1:0-2731 GCA_963660275.1 Oscillospiraceae bacterium | reverse complement strand
GGTCGCTTCGCGATAAAAGCCTAGACGGGCAAGCGTTAAAAGCCTTTCGGCAAAAAGAAAAAGGTCGCTAGACAGCTTCTCGTCTCGCTTCCCATCTAACAACTGAATCCTGTTTCCTGACTCCTGATTTCTATCAACTATTAACTATCAACTAATCCCAAATCCCAGGCAACTCTCATCCCTCTTACCGTGTCCCTTGTCCCATTCTGGCAACAAATCGCTAATCCCTGACAGGAAATACTGAGAAAAAATTCAGCCCTTTTTCTCTTTTTCCGGCTGGGAAGCGTCTTTGGAATTGAAAACATTTCAAAATCCAAAAAGGACGTTTCGATGAAAGAAAAAAAAGAAATGGAAGCGGAAATTCTCCGCGGATTGAACAGCGATCAGAAATCCGCGGTTCTCTTCGATCACCAGAAGAACGGTCCTCTGCTGATTCTTGCGGCGGCGGGTTCGGGAAAAACCTCTGTTCTCACGCGTCGCATCCAGTGGCGCGTTCTGCAAGGCGTAAACCCGGAGTCGATTCTCGCTTTGACTTTTACCGCCAAGGCGGCGCAGGAAATGCGCGAACGCGTCCAGAAACTTTTTCCCGATGCGGATATTCGCCTGAGTACTTTTCATTCGCTGGCCTTCTCGATTTTGCGGGAAAGGTTCGGGGAAAAGTTCGGCTGGGAACTTGTCGGTTTCGAAAAGGCGCCGAAACCCGGAGAAGGGGAGGCGGAACGCTTTGCCTGTGCGCTGGTCGATCATCGGCTGCGGCCAGACGCCATATCGAGGGACGAGCTTTTCAATCCGGGAATTTCGCACAAATTAAGTTTGAAATTGGATCCCATTCGAAAGGATGTCTTGCGGACGGGAAAAATCGTTTTCGAGGATCTCATCTATCTTTCGACCGAGCTGATCGATAAGAACTTGGCCGTGCAGACCGCAGTGAGGAACCGCTTTCGGGAAATTTTGGTAGATGAATACCAGGACATCAATCCTTCGCAGTATCTGCTCGTTCGGGCGATTCTCGGCGAGAACAGGAACCTGTTTGCCGTCGGGGACGATGACCAGGCGATTTACGGTTTTCGCGGCGCGGACATCGGAAACGTTTTCCGCTTTTGCAAGGATTTTCCGACGGCGACGCTTCTCCGGCTCGAATGGAACTACCGCTCCGTGCCGAAGGTGCTGTATCTCGCGAACAACATTTTCCGAGACAAGCCTCTCTTGCTCGGAAAGACGCTTCGGGCGGGAAACAGCAGTCGGCATCCTCTCTTTCTTGAAAACCGCGACCCGGAACTTTGGGTGAGCGGGGATCCGCAGACGGAAATGCTTCGGATAATTTCGAAGATCAAGGAGCTTCGGATGGCGTATGACCTGGAATTCAAAAACTTCGCCATCCTTGTCCGCTACAACCGGCAAAGGCTCTATTACGAAGAAGCGCTGGAAAGCTTTCGGATTCCCGTCTATCGCGAAGGCGATGCGGAGACACCGGAAATTTCGGGCGTTCACGTGGAGACGGTGCATGGTTCGAAAGGCTTGCAGTACACGGTCATTTTTTATGCGGGGCTTGCGGAAAATCTCACGCCTGGAGAGGCGGGCGGAACGCGGCGCAAACGGAAGGCCCAGCTAGACGAGGAAAAGCGGCTTTTCTATGTCGGCGTGACGCGGGCGGAGGCCGTTCTCATTTTATTATATTGTAAGCGACGTTTTTGGAAAGGGCGTCTTTCCGAATTCAAACCGTCTAGGTTTTTGAGCTATCTGAATCGACCGATCCCGGAGAAATCCCCAATGCCGCTCTTCTTCTTTCGCATCCGCGCTGTCATCCTGATTTTAGGGTATATGATGCTTGCCGTGCCGCCGTTTCTCTTTCGGAGCGTTTTTTGCCGCAAGTCCCTTTCGGCGTGGATCGAACGCCGCATCCAGGAATTTTCCCGCTTCTGTTTCAAGGCTCTCCGCGTCCAGATCGATATCGAAAACCAGTCCGCGCTTTCCCGAGTCGATTGGAGCCGCCCGGTCATCGTGGTGGGCAACCACCAGTCTTATTTCGATATTCCGATTGTCTTTATCACGCTCGGACGTTCCATCGGGTTCTTTGCCAAGAAAGAGCTGACTTACATCCCGTTCCTCAATTTTTGGATGAAGGAAATTCACTGCATCTTTGTTGACCGCAAGAACTCCCGGGCTGGCGTCGAAATCAAGAATCGTCTGGAATCTTCGAGCGAGACTGCCCATGTCTTTATCTTTCCGGAAGGAACGCGCAGCAAGGATGGTTCGGTCGGGGCTTTCAAGAGCGGAGCCTTTCGCCTGGCAGCGGACCTGAACGCGATAATCTTGCCCGTCTATATCCAGGGTTCGCGCGAAACTTGGGAATCCCGAAAGAATTCGGACCGGGTCGTCGTGCGTTCCGCGGTCTTGGAACCGATTGACGTCAGGGAGCTTTCGAAGGAAAAACCTGTCAATCCGAAGACGGAGCTGGCTCCGCTTGTCTATGAAAAATTTCAGGAAAAAGTCCGGTCAAAATGACCGCATTACGGAAAAGTTTTTTGGCAAGGGTTTCTTCCGAAAATATCTGTGGATAAATTGTGATTTTGAATGGGGGTATTTAAGGGGAGTGTTGCGTATTTAAGCGATGATACTTTGCCATAAAATTTCACCTGCCGAAATTTGCGAAATTTTGCCGTTTTTGCGAAAAATGAAAAAAAAACGTCCGGCTTTCCATTTTTTATTAAATTCGCGTTTACTGCAAACG
>CAVKXR010000285.1:0-2749 GCA_963660275.1 Oscillospiraceae bacterium | reverse complement strand
CAAGGAAGGGGGACCTTGGCCTTCGCAACTCGGAAAGGTCCCCCTACCTTGCCCCGGGCCGGGTAGGCCTGCCTTCGGCAGACAGGCCGACAGGTCGCTTGGCGACAAAAAACTATATGTGCGAACATCAAATTCCTTTCGACAGAAAAATGTTTCACTTAACTGTCATTATCGGGCGTGACCCGATAATCTCGAATTCCCGCTTTCCGCGTCCCGCTTAGCTCGTCCCAAAAACTTAAATGTCCGCCCTACTCCCTCGTCCCTAATCCCTAAACCTAGCTTTCTCTCCTAATTATCAAAGCTCCACGTAATCCCGTAAAGGAAGCGGACTCCTTCCGGGCGGTAACCGCTCGCCGGCTCGTATAGGCTGTGGTTCAGATTATCGATTCGCGTGTAGAGCGAAAAGGTGAGAATCCGCATCCGGGCTTCAAAATTCAGCGCGAGATAATGCTTCAATTCGACAAGTTCGAGCGCATCGTCTTCGTTCGTCTGGATGTCGTAGCGATTGCCGAACCAGGTGAAGTCAAAGCCGATGCTCACGCCGAGCCTGTTCTTCACAAACTTATCCTGCCAGCGGATGTAACCCTTGTAATAGAGGCTTGTCACGTCAATCGGTCGGTTTTGCTTGGACAGCGCCTGTTCACGCTCCAGATAGAACCGCCAGTTTCCCAGTCCGAATCCGACGGCGACATACCAGTCGAGAGCTTCTGCGTTTTCCAGATTTATCCACTGGTAGGCCCTTTCGATGGATTCAAGCCCTCTGCCGGAAACCCATCGCTGTTTGATGGGAGAATCGGCGTATTCGTAGCGAAGTCCCGTCCCGTAAAAGATTCCGCCTGCGTCCCATTCCAAGTCCCCGGTCAGGCGAAAACGTTCTTCGGGTTTTAGATTCTCGTTCGGATAGGCGTAGCGTCCGCGGTTGAAAAGCTTCAATTCATCGACATCCGGGAATCGAACATCGTTTTTGAAAGAACCCTTTACCGCAATGTGTGAGGGAAGATGGATCGTCAGATATCCGGAAAGCATCCGTCCCACTTCGACGGAATCGAAGATGTTCGAATTGCGGAGCGCACCGCCCTGGAACCGGAAATCGACAAAGCGGAACCTGTCCGAAATTTCCAGGTAGTAAAGCTCGCGGTCCTGCTTGAACCGGGAGTTTGCTTCCGTAAATTCGTATTCCATGCGAAGCGTCGGACGGAAAGGAATTCTCAGCGCGATGCCGCCGTCGCCGTTTACCGTCTCGTAGCGAACCTCGTCTTTCACGCCCATCCAGGTCGTATCCTTTCGGGGCTTTCCCTTCGCATCTACCGTATCCCGGATGCTTTCGACAAGGTTCACCAGGCTGTCGTATTCGATTTCATGCTTTCCGCTGTAGATGCTCGCGCTGACTTCGATGGCGTTTATCGGGCGGATTTTTCCGCGGATGCCGTAGGTGAACGAATTCAGGTCCGTCTTGAAAGGCCGCTTCAGATAAGTGACGCTCGAATAGTTCGTCGAATCCTGAATAAACCGGTAAGGCGGCGCATCGTCGTTTTTGACAAGCAGATAGCTGAGGCTTGCCGAAACCTCTCCCCGGGGAAGAAACCACGTAATCGCAGGCTTGAAGTGCGTCGTGCCGGTCGAAAGGTTCCTGCCCGAAAAGGGAATCTGCGAAGAATCGCGTCCGAGCGCAAAGAACGGCTGGTGCGTCACGTCCTGGTAGCGGAACTCGTCCGATCCATCGTCGGAATAGCTCGCCATGCCGATGTCAAGTTCAATGCTGTCGAGCAAAAGTCTCCGAAAGTCCAAGCCAAAAGCGTTCCCGTTGAAAGCGTACCGCTCCCAGAGAATCCGCGTGACAGGCGTATCGACCGGAATGCCTCGCGCAAAATTTTCCTTCATTACACCGTTCTCGCCGAACATCGAAAGCTGCGTCGCATCGTAGGAAAGCGGAAACGTGAAAATTCCGGCGAGCTTGGACGGCAAGCGTCTTGACGGAGAGGAAAGTCCCATCGAGCGGAATTCCAGGTCGGGATTTCCAAACAGGGAAGTTCCCAGAACCCATTCCGCTTTCTGGCCTTCCAGGTCGTAAGTCCTCTCGGCAATCTCGCGAAATTCCGCGCCTTTTCGCGCCGTGCTTAACTCCTCGATGGCAATTGCCGGGGAAAAAGCAAGAAGGATAGTGACGAATATCGCAAAAAAAGGCATTGGAATACTCTTGAAAAGAAAAAATAGCTATTTTAACGAAAAATAAGCGAGGTTCTGCGATGTCCGTACTCAATGTGAACGAAAAGGATTTTGACGAAGTGATCAATTCGGGTCGCCTGGTGCTGGTCGATTTCTGGGCGACATGGTGCAGGCCTTGCCAGATGATGGGACCCGTGATGGAAGAACTCGCCCTGGAATACGACGGAAAGCTGGTCGTCGCCAAGGTGAATGTCGATGAAAACGAAAACCTGTGCAGCCGTTTCGGCATCACGAACATCCCGAACATGAAGCTTTTCAAAAACGGCGTCGAAGTCGGGAATATCGTCGGAGCGGTTCCGAAGACGACGCTTGTCGCAGCCCTTGAAAAGAATTTTTGATTGAACGATTTTTTTTGCACGAAAAAGTCCCGAGAAATTCGGGACTTTTGTGTTGGATGAAAACTATCCGTTTGTCGCTTCCCGGACCTCCTCGATTTTTTGAAGGACCGCGCCGCTGTCGAGCGCGCGGAGGGCCATTTCAAATCCTTCCTTGAGGGACTTTGCCATTCGGGCCGTGTAAAGGG
>CAVKXR010000284.1:0-2753 GCA_963660275.1 Oscillospiraceae bacterium | reverse complement strand
TTTCGTCTTGATATTTCCGATGACAAGCGATTTTGCTTCGAGAACCAATTTTTCGCTGCATTCGATGTCCCCGGAAACGGTCCCGGCAATCGTTGCGTTCTTTGTCTTGATCGTTCCTTCGATGTAGCCGGAATTCTCGACAACGATATCCCCGGTAGTGGAAATGTTCCCCTTGATTTTTCCAGCCACGCGCAAATCGCTTGAACCGGAAAGGTCTCCCGTGATGTTCATGGAAGGGCTTATCTGTGTGAACTGGCTGTCGTTTTCTTTTGCCATATTTACTCCTCGATGAAAAGTTCTGGGTCGATAGGCTTGCTGTCCTTTAAAATTTCATAGTGTATATGCGGCCCCGTGGAATTTCCTGACGAGCCGACAGTTCCAATCGCTTCGCCTTTCTTGACCGTCGCATTTTTTTTGACGTATGTTTTCTGGAGATGCGAGTAGCTGGAGACGTAACCGTTGCCGTGGTCAATTTGCATGTTCAGGCCGCGGTCCTTCATTTTGGAAACGAAAAGGACCTTCCCTTCTGCCGTTGCAAAGACAGGTTCGTCCAGTTTTGCGGAAATGTCGATGCCGAGATGTTTTTCTTCGGTTGAATAGCGCTTGCTGATAATGCCGATTGTCGGGATGATGCTCGGAATCTGGTTCCAGTTCTGGCGTTTTTCCTGCTCCGAATAGCCGGTGAGTTCCGCATTGAAGCGATTTTTGGCGAGCGGCGCAAAGTCGAACCGGTTCTTTTCGATTACCGCGGAAAGTTTTGTCGAATCCGTTTCATAAAAAGTGCCGAGGATGTTCTTGATTTGGCGTTCCATCGTGGAAATGGAGTCCAGCTCGGAAAAGAACAGTTCGTATTCTTTTTGTTTTTGGAGCAGGAGTTCGTTCTGGGCATGGATTTCCCGGGAGCTGACGATTATAGCGTTGAGCGTGGCAAGCTTATAGACGAGAAATCCGCCTAGGAGGAATATGGCGAAAATCAGGAATCCGAACAGCTTCCATGTCAAGGCGTGAAGCTTGAAGGAAATGGTCTTTCCGGCGTCCGACGGAATAATTTGGACGATGTGGTAGCGGTTTTTCAAATCGTTCCTTCTATTTTTTCCTGGATGCGGGTCAGATCTTCAAAGGAATAGTAATCGATAATGAGCTTTCCTTTTGAAGCGTCTTCGTTCGCTTTTTGAAGCTTGACGCTCGTGCCCAAAAATTCTTCCATTTTTCGGAGAAATTCGACGATGTTCGGGTCCAAAGGCTTGTCTTGAGGCTCGGAACGGGATTCGGATTCCTTCTTCTTGTTTTCCTTTGCCAGGTTTTCGACCTGCCGGACGTTCATGCCTTTTTCGATGATGTCCTTGGCGACGGCTTCCGGATCCGAAATGTCCGGGCTGAGCAGGGAGCGTGCCGCGCTTTGGGAAAGCTTTCCTTCCATAATCCAGGCTTGAACCTGTTCCGGCAATTTTAACAGGCGGAGCGAATTGGTGATTGCCGACCTGGACTTGCCGACGCTTTTGGAAAGATCGTCATGCGTGTAGCCGTAATGATTGATCAGCTGTTCGTAGGACTTGGCGACTTCAATGGCGTTCAAGTCCACGCGCTGGATGTTTTCGATAAGCGACCATTCCGCCATCTGCTTGTCGGAGAGAAGGTCGTGGACATAGGCGTCTATCGTGGAAAATCCGGCAAGCCTTGCCGCTCGAGTTCGTCTTTCGCCGCTTACGATTTGATAGCGACCGTTGAATTTTCGAACAGTAATCGGCTGGATCAGTCCTTGTTCCCGAATCGTATCGGCGAGTTCCTTCAGTTCCTCTTCGCTGAAATCCTTTCGCGGCTGGTAAGGGTTCGGGTCGATTAATTCCAGGTTGATTTTTTCGATTCGGACCGTATTGCCGTTTTCGTCCTGGTGAATTTCATTTGGTTCGCCGTATCCATGCGATTGCATAATGGAAGCTAAGCCTTGACCGCCGAGTGCTGATTTTTTTCCCATTTCTATTTAACCCCGTTGATGATTTCTTCTGCGAGTTTCATGTAAGCTTGCGCCCCGGTACTTTTTACGTCATAGAGGATGACGGGTTTTCCGTGGGAAGGAGCTTCGCTGAGCTTGACATTTCGCGGAATCATGATTTTGAAGACCCGCTCCGAGATGACATTTCTGACTTCATCGGCGACCTGTCTGGAAAGGCTAAGTCTCGCATCGTACATCGTGAGAAGCGCCCCTTCGATGTTCAAGCGGCTGTTCAGGTTTTTCTGAACGAGGCGAATCGTGTTGAAAAGTTCCGCAAGTCCCTGCAAGGCGTAATATTCGCACTGGACGGGAATCAGCACGCTGTCCGCTGCCGTCAGTACATTCAGCGTCAAGAGGTTCAAGCTGGGAGGTGAATCGATGATGATGAAGTCGAATTCTTTTTTGAGAACAGATGTTATTCGGTCTAGGCGATGTTCCCTGCTCATCGAATTGACCAGTTCCAGTTCCATCACGGAAAGGTCCGGTGCGGATGTGATGACTTTTAGATAATCCAGTTCTGTTTTCAGAATGAACTTTTGAAGGGCTTCGCTAGTAACAGCGTCCGGACTTTCGGCTAGGTCTAAAGCTTCGTGGATATCTTCTTCCTGCGTTTCGAGATAACCCAATCCTTGAGAGGCGTTGCCTTGCGGGTCCATGTCAATCAGTAGGGTTTTCTTTTCCAAGGCGGCAAAGTTGGCGGCGAGGTTGATTGCCGTCGTCGTCTTTCCGACTCCGCCTTTTTGGTTGCAGATTGCGATTA
>CAVKXR010000283.1:0-2772 GCA_963660275.1 Oscillospiraceae bacterium | reverse complement strand
CTTCTGCATCGTAGCATGTAATTTCATCGTCGGAGGAACGATACGAGCAAGATTCCAGGCCTTTCCATGTTCCGTAGAGCGAATTCGCCTTGCCGCCGATAAGGGCGATTCCATAGTCATCATCTTCAAGAAGCACCAGCGTATCGCCCTTGAAAAGATAATGGGTATCGAATGTATCGAGTTCCGTCACCACGCTTCTTTTCCAGTCGAAACGGTTCCCGATAGAATCATAGACGCAAAAATCGTACGAATTGTTCTCATACGAAGTAATCGTCTGGTTCGATTCGTCGATGGAAATTTTCGTCTTCAAGACACTTCCACCGGGACCACTCGAAGAATCACTTCCGCAAGAGGAAAGGACAAGCGCGCAGGCAACGCCAGCCGTGCAACCGAAAAATTTTACCATGATAAGGTCTCCTTAAAAGAAATTTTCCAAAAGATAACATTTAATTTAGTATTTTAAAAGAAAAGGCTCCGCATTTGCGGAGCTTTTTTCAGTCTGGATAAGCGAACTAAATCACCGAGCCGGAAATTGCCCGATAAATTTTTTCCAGACGCTTCCGGTTCGCTTCGCGAATCGAAACATCATCCCGTTCAAGTTTTTTGTAGAAAATTTCAGAATTTCCCTTCACGACTTCAGCGACAAAGCCGAAAGCGGATTCAAGGCATTGCTCAAATTCCTTGTCGTTGTTTTTATAGTAACCATTCGCATAGACAAGCGACATGTTTTCATCTTCGAATGTATCCATATCAAAGTAGTCCGCATTCTCTGCCGAGCAAAGCTCTTCGGTAACCCTGTGCGAGGCATGTTGAAGCGAGCAGGTCTTGTCATCGACCCGGACATTTGCCGTATAGGAAAAGTCGCTGAAATCGCCGGTCACATCGGCAAATTCGATGGAAACATTCTTCTCGCCAAAGACAAACGAAATTTTGGACTTGCTCTGGGATTTCACTTTGATTCCAAGTTCATTCCATTCGGCGGCAGTGGAATCCGAACCATCGACAAAGATGTAATTCGGCAAAAACATAAAGTCTTGCGTCCGAAGCCCATCATAGAACAAGCGCATCCACACAGAATTTGTGTAGTCGTTAAACACTTCGGGAGCGATGTATTCCGCCTCGGCATAGTCCTTGTGGAATATCAAATAATGACTTCCATCCGCAACATCCGCATCGGTATCGCGACACAGGATTTCATCCTCATCCACATCATACGAGCAATCATATAGGCCTTTCCATCTTCCGTAAATCGTATTCGCCTTGCCGCCGACAAAGACGCTTGTGCCTTCCTCACCAAAGAATACCAGCGTATCCCCATGAAAAAGATAATGCTGTTCCAAGGTATAGGGATGCATGAGCGCATCCTTTTTCCAGTCGAAACGGTTCCCGATAGAATCATAGACGCAAAAATCAAACGAGACATAATCGTACATGGTTATCGTTTTATTCGATTCGTCGATGGAAATTTTCATCCTCGGAAGATCTTCACCGGGACCGCTCGAAGAATCGCTTCCACAGGAAGAAAGGACAAGTGCACAGGCAACACCAGCCGCACAACCGAAAAATTTTGTCACAATAAGGTCTCCTTAAAAGAAATTTTTCAAAAGATAACATTTAAACCGGCAAAACCGACTTTCTATATTTGGTTTTATGCAGTCACAACATCGCGGTTTTCTGTATGGCGCGCTTGCCGCCATCTGCTACGGAACAAATCCCCTCGGAGCGCTCTACCTCTACAAAGCGGGATTCGCTCCCGGATCCGTTCTCTTTTACCGGTTCGCCGGAGCTTCGATTCTGAGCGCACTTTTCATCTTGTTTCTCCGAAAGGATTTCCGCGTTCCCAAGGAGAACATTCCCTACATCGGCTTTCTGGGATTCCTCTTTGCCGCGTCCGCGCTCTGCCTCTACCTGAGCTTTCTCTTTATGGATGCAGGCGTCGCCTCGACAATTCTCTTTTCCTATCCGATTATGGTCGCGGTTTTCATGGTGATTTTTTTCAAGGAAAAGTTGCAGAGAAAAACGGTCGTTTCGATTCTTCTCGCCATTTCGGGCGTTGTCCTTCTGATGCGCACAGGCGACGGTTCCGTGTTGAGCCCTGCGGGAATCACGCTCGTATTCTTTTCTTCTCTCACTTACGCGACTTATATCGTCATCGCGGCCCGGATGCCAAAGCCCATCGGCGCCCTGAAAATGAACATGTACATTTTTGCGGTATGCGCCCTCTGCCTCTTCATCTATTCGCTCTGCGCACCGGGACATTCCATCCATCCCATCAAGAATCTGCACGAATTCGCCTGGCTTTTCCAGCTTGCGTTCATGCCGTCGCTTCTCTCGCTTATCTTTATGCAAAAGGCCCTGCGGACGATCGGTTCTACGCCGACGGCCATCCTGGGAGCGCTTGAACCCTTGACCGCCGTCTGTATCGGCGTAGGCATTTTTCACGAAGCGCTTTCCGCGCGTCTCGTCGCCGGGATAATCCTTATCCTGTGCAGCGTGACGCTTTTGGCGTTGCGGAAAAGTCGAAGCTAAAACGTGGGATGCGGCAAGAGGGATTAGGGATTAGTGGTTAGTTATTAGTGGAGAGTTGATAGGAATCAGGATACAGGAATCAGGGAGCAGTGGGACACGGGACACGCTAAGCGGGATAAGGGAATCTGAGCGAACTTTTTGCGTCATTACAAATAGAACAACACAACCGTAAATGTTCGGGATGATATGCGTGGCCTAGGGGGTGGTTGCAAGGTAGGGGGAACCTTGGCCTTCGCAACTCGG
>CAVKXR010000282.1:0-2805 GCA_963660275.1 Oscillospiraceae bacterium | reverse complement strand
CGGGATGTCTGCCGAATAGACGGTCTCCGGGATCGCCCTTTCGAGCGCGCCGAGCAGTCTGTCGCATTCCTCCGCCGTGCCCTTCGACGGCACGATGTCCGCGGCGAGGCCCAGGAGGTGAGCGGAATCTTTCACGCCCCCGACCCTTTCGTTCACCGCCGCCGAGCGGAAGCCGGAGTTCACCGCTATCGGCTTGCCGTATTCCTCCCGGACCCGGTCGAGGTATCGGGCGAGAAGCCGCAGGTTCAAAATTTCTTTCCATCCCGGCACGTTCGGAAGCCCGGTGTCCGTGCGGACGAGCTCCGAAAAACTGAAGTTCTCCGGGAAGCGCCACGCCTCGAGCGCGTAGGCGTACCGCGCCATGTCCTGCGGCGTGGGGTTCTTCGGGATTCTCTTCATTTCCTGCCCTTTTCCCTGGTCCTGTCGAGCCGGATTTCGAGGACGGTCGTGTAGGCGGCAAGCGCATAGTACTGGGCGAAGAGCAGCTTCAGTGTCCCCTTCGGCAGCTTCCGTCCGTCCGGGCCGTGCAGGAACGCGTACAGCCTGCCCGTCTTGACCGCGGAATCGGCGAACTCGGATTCCAGTGCCCCGATAGCCGTAGGTTTCCCCTGTTTCTTCCCGGAACCGGTTTCCGTGCCGTCGAGCTTCACCGTGAGCTTCGCCGTCTTTGCCTTGCCCGGCTTCTTCGCCTTTTCCGTTTCCTTCTTCTTCACTTTTAGCCTCCTTGATGAGGGTTTCTAAACATTTTGTATCGGTTTGCGGGATTTTTCCGCGTAAAACTGCGATTTTCCGCCGTCTGCGGAAACCTTATCGACATTTCCGGTCATTTTCGTGGGTTCACGGAAATGTTCATCCGAAGACCTCGCCCACGGTCGGCTCTTTCAGCGCGCCCGGATTGCGGACGATTTTCAGCCTGCCGTAGAAGCGGACGCTGTTCCGGTCGTGTTTCTTGCCGTAATGCCCACCGGCGAAGTGCTCCACGAGCCATTCGGCGAAACTCGCCTTGCGTCTGGGAATCCCGGCGTCGCGCATCGTCCCCCGGAAGATGTCGTCCGCGATGTCCTTCGGCAGTTTCTCCGAGCCGTAGAGGAAGTCGTGGACAAGCCCGGCGAGCGTGTAGGGCAGGTTTTTCTCGTCGATGTTCGGGAGATACCAGCGGAACATTTTCGGCACGCTCGCCCCGTCCCACGTGAGCCCCCGGAAGAAGCGGAAGCGGTATTCCGTCCCGTCGTTGTCCTCCCACACGGCGTCGAGGTCGTTGTCGAGGCGGAAAAGCCCGCCCCTGAGCTTCGACCACGAGAAAGGGTCCCACGATTTCAGCTTGAAGTTCATTTTGCATTCTCCGTAAGAAGTCTTGGGTTATATGCCTGTTGCAATTTCTTTCCGTTCATAGGCACCCCACGATGAGCTTTACGAGATGGACCGCGGCGAGCACCGTGAGCAGAAAGATGACGGTGGCGAGCCCGGCAAGAACCAGCCTTCCGCACAGGGAAAGCCAGTCGTCCGCATCCCAGTAGATCGGGTTCTTCATAGCGTCCCCCACAGGGCGAGAATCACGATGTCGAGAAGTCCGACTATCAAGAGGTCGCTCCACATCATCCCGCGCATCCTCCACCAACGATTAGCGCAAGGAACGCGAACATGCACACGCCCATGACGAGCGCGAAAACGAGCACGCTCACAAACTCGACCGTGTCGAGAAGGCAGTTGTCAATTTTTGGTTTACAACTCATCCGTCGCCTCCCATCTTTTCCTTTATCCACTTGATGTCGTTCGCTATCACGAGAAGCCGCGTCGAGATTTCCATGTTGTCGTACTTCTCGATGCGCTGCTTCAGCTGCTCGATTTCCTTGCCCTGCGAGCGCACGGTGAAGAGAAGCCCCACTATCACCGCCGCCAGCGCGGGCGTCGCGTTCTGTATCGTCGAGAGGACTTCGGTCATGCGTCCCCCTGCGTGTCGTCCGCTTCCGCGAGCGCGCCGAGAAGCCACTCTTTCGTCTCCGAGAGTTCGTCCCCGACCGTCGCCGCCTCGACCAGAGAGCGGGCCGTGTCGAAGTAGCCCGAGCTTACGAGCGGAAGTATCTGCGCGAAAGGCAGCATCTGCTCCGCCGAGAAAGCGAGAAGCCTTTCGTGCAGGTCCCGGTCGAGCTTCCGCGCTATCGCGTAGTTCCAGTCGAGACCCCTGTTCGCCCTCGCGAGCGACTGCTCCGCGCAGTCCGTCGATTCCAGGAATTCCTTGCGTGAATACATCTATCCCCCTATGTCCGCCGCGCCGAAGGAGAGGTAGGGAACGAACTGCGCCTGCTGCTTGCCGTCCGTCCCGTCCCACCACTTCAGCCCCGTGTAAGTCGTCTGCAGGTTGTTCTCGAGCGTGTAGTCGAATGCGTAGTTGCTCGTCACGCCCGTGCCGCTCTGCGTCTTGGCGGCGAACTGGAGTCCGCACCAGACAAGCTCCACGGCGTAGCGCGTGTTGCGCCGTATCGCGAGAGAGCCGGGCGTCTCCTCGTGAAGCGGGATGTCGCCGTCCGCCATCCGGTCCGAGGGGACTTCCATCGTGTCGCCGTGCTCCTGCCCGACGAAACTTGTCCCGTCGAAGCGCATCGTGTCCGAGCTGCCGAGGAGCGTCCCCGAAAGGGAGAAGACGCCGATGCGGAAGATCGGGTTCCCGCTCCCGAAGGAGCCGGTGAGGGCGAAGCGCACCCGGGTCAAAGAGCCTTGCGCGTCCGATGTCCGCTTTCCCCGGTAGGCCATCACGTTCACGTTCGTCCCGCCCCATTCCGGCATGTCGCCCCAGTAGCCGCCGTA
>CAVKXR010000281.1:0-2806 GCA_963660275.1 Oscillospiraceae bacterium | reverse complement strand
TCCCTGAGATTCCCCGGTCTGCGTCCGCCGCGGCGGACAAGCCGGGGAATGACAGCGTACCGAAAAAGGGATTCCCGTGTCCCTCATACCGCTTCCCAAAAAGCTAAATGTCTGCGGCTACAGCCCTTCTCCCTGATTTGTTATTTAAATTTCACCAAATGAACGAAGCCGCAGAAAAATTCGAATTGATGCTCCCCGTAGGCGATAGGGAAATGTTTTACGCCGCTATCCAGAACGGCGCCGATGCGGTTTATTTCGGCGTTCCCCACTGGAATGCGCGCGGACGGACGCTTGACTTTTCCTTTGATGACGTGCGTGAAATGATTCGCTACGCAAGAATCCGCGGTGTGCGGACATTTCTCGCGATGAATATCCTGGTATTCGAAAGCGAACTGGATTCCCTTCCCGAATTTATCGAAGGAATCGCCGCGCTAGAACCCGATGCGATGATCATCCAGGACGCAGGTCTCGCAAGACTTTTCAAGACGATTGCTCCCGATGTGGAAATTCACGCTTCGACGCAAATGACGATTGCCTCCGCGGAAGGCGTCCAGATGGCGAAACGCCTAGGCTGCACACGAGCCGTTCTCGCCAGGGAACTTTCCCTTTCCGACATCCGAAAAATCGCCGAACGCTCTCCTTTGGAACTTGAAGTATTCGTCCACGGAGCACTCTGCGTTTCGTTCAGCGGGCAATGCCTCACCAGCGAAAATCTGGGAGGCCGCTCGGCAAATCGCGGGCAATGCGCCCAAAGCTGTCGGCTTCCCTATAAGATGCTCGTCGATAAGAAGCCTTTTGATTTGCAAGGGAAAAAATTCGTTTTCAGCCCGCAAGACCTTTCGGCAATCGATGAACTGGACGCTCTGAAGGAACTCGGCGTCAAATCGTTCAAGGTAGAAGGACGCTTGAAAAGTCCGGAATACGTCGCAGCGGTCGCCAAAGCCTTCCGCGAAAAAATGAATACGGGGACTCTGAGCGAAAAACATCACGAGCCGCTCGAAGTCCTGTTTTCACGCGGTCTCGGAACGGGTTGGCTGCGCGGCGTAAACCAGCAGACGCTTGTAAACGGAAATTTTTCCAATCACCATGGAATGTTTCTCGGCAAAGTTCTCCAGGTCGAGCGTCATAAAATCGTTATCGAGGGGAACCGACCGGTTGAAGCGGGAGACGGAATCCTTTTTGAAAATCCGGGCGAGGAAAATTCTACGGGAGGACGCCTGTTTGCGTACAAATTCACCGACGGAAAGACTTTTCTGGAATTCGGAAATTCCTTTGAATTTTCAAGAGTACGTCCTGGAATGTCCGCCTACCGCAATGATTCTCCGGCGATGGAAAAACGTTTGCGCAAGACATTTACCGACCGCGAAAACGAGAAAAAAATTCCCGTCCGCATCCGCCTTTGCGGCTCGTTCGGCAAACCGCTGTCGCTCGAAATTTCCGATTCGGACAATCACACGGCAAGCGTCGTCTCCGATTTCATCCTAGAAAAGGCCAAAACACCGCTAGACAGTTTTCAAAGGATACAAAAGGAACTTTCCGCGCTGAGCGGAACCGCCTATGCAGCTCAAAAAATTCAAGTCGAAATTCCCAAGGATTCTTTTGTTCTAGACAAGCCTCTCCGCCGTCTCCGAAAAAACGCCGTTGAAAAGCTGGACGTTCTTCGCCTCAACAGCCAACCATCCCGAATCTTTGCCGAAAAAGGAATCTCCCTGATTGCGAATGCCAGAAAGAAATTCCACGGCAAACCAAGCGAAGAAAAAATTCAAGTTTCCGTTCTTCTCAGAAATCCAAACCAGCTCGATAACCTCCAAGGATTAGATATCGACCGCGTGATTCTCGACTTTGATTGGGGCGTCGATTACCGGGAATCCATCGAACGGGCAAAAGCCTTTGGCTTTCAGGTTGGAATCGCCACCATCCGCGTTCTCAAGGAAGGCGAAACCTATCATTTAAAACGCATCGTCGAAATGTCCCCCGATTTTATTCTCGTCCGAAATCCGGGAGCGTTAATTTATCTGCAATTCTCTGACATTCCGCTTGAAGGCGATTATAGCCTAAACGTTTCCAACTCGCTCTCTGCGAAATGGTTTATCGAGCAGGGTTTAAGAACTTTGCATCCGTCGCTCGATCTGAACGCCCAGGGAACCGAAGAGCTGCTCCGAAACTTTGGATGTTCGCGATTTGAAATTTCCGTCTTTGAACATTTGCCCGCGTTCTATATGGAACATTGCCTGTATGCCGCCTACCTAACCAAAGCGGAAAAGTTTCCCTTTTGCAAGCAGATCTGTTCAAAGCATCGCATCGACATTATCGACCACAAAGGCGCACGACATTCCCTTGTTCCCGACGCGGAATGCCGCAACACTCTTTATTTAGAACGCCCGCAGTCCGCTCTAAATTTTGTCCCCGATTTTATCAAACTGGGCGTTCGACGTTTCCGCTTGGAAATGCTCGAAGAGTCTCCCTCCGAAGTCGCCGACAAGACGCGCCTCTATACCGAAGCGCTACGCGGAAGGCTTTCGCTAAAAACCGCGGCAAGACTCATCGGAGCGGAAGAAAGGTATGGGGTTTCGCAAGGACAACTTTTCCATACCGAAACCTGGACCGACCGAAAAAAGGCGTGAGAGGGGCTGAGTTTAGTGAATAGTTGATAGTTGAGAGTTATTAGTTGACAGAAATCAGGATTCAGGAATCAGTTGTTAGAAGGGGACATGGGACACGGTAAGCGGGACGAGGGACGTTTGAGCGGACTTTTCTTTTTGCCGAAAGGCTTTTAACACTTGCCCGTCTAGGCTTTTATCGCGAA
>CAVKXR010000280.1:0-2840 GCA_963660275.1 Oscillospiraceae bacterium | reverse complement strand
GCCGTTAATACCCAGCAAAAGATTCACTCTAGGATTCAAAACAATTGTGGTTTGCTCTTGAAAGGCAAAAAAATTTTCCAGTATAACACTTTTCAACATATTCAGTTTCCTTATTAATTTTTAACCCATACTATATTGCCCGATACAAATTTTATTCTTGTTGTCCAGTTCACTCTATAGCAGCCGAAATTCTTCATTTTGAAGTTCCTTTTCAAACAAAATACAGTCAAAAATATACATACAATTGGACGTATTCCCAAATTTTCCCAAAGACATTTATCTATCTTTGCCGGAAATTCAAAAAAGGAAAACGCCATGGCAATCGCAGACAACACCAAAGTCGCCATCCATTACACGCTCAAGGATGACGCGGGAAACATCATCGACTCTTCGGCGGGCAAGGAACCGCTGAGCTACATCCAGGGACGCGGCATGATAGTCCGCGGGCTCGAAAAGGCGCTCGCCGACAAAAAGGTCGGGGACAAGTTCTCGATCGACGTCGCACCGGGCGAAGGCTATGGCGAATACAATTCCGATCTGGTGCAGACCGTTCCCAAGAAAGCGTTCCAGGCAGAAGAAATCAAGCCGGGAATGGTCTTCTACGCGCAAACGCCGGCAGGCACGATTCCCCTGACCGTCAAGAAAGTCGAAGAGGAAAACGTCACCGTTGACATGAACCACGAACTCGCCGGAAAGACGCTCCACTTCGAAATCGAAGTGATGAAAGCCGACCCGATGACCGAAGAGGAAATCAAGGCGCTCGAAGAGGAGCACCACTGCTGCGGCAAGCACGGCGACGGCGAATGTTGCGGAAAGCACAAGCACGAAGACGGGGAACATCACTGCTGCCACGGCGAAGGCCACAAGGACGGCGAACACCACTGCTGCTGCGAGGACAAGGAATAATCCCTTTCCTTTAACCGCAACGCAAAAAAGTCCGCCTCGCAGCGGACTTTTCGTTTGTCGATAGATACAAATTAAGTGTGGTAGTTGGGAGCTTCCTTCGTAATCGTCACATCGTGCGGATGCGATTCGCGGAGACCCGCATTCGTGATGCGCACAAAGGTAGCCTTCTTGTAAAGTTCGTCCAGGTTCGCAGCTCCGGCATATCCCATCGCGGAGTGGATGCCGCCTATCAGCTGGTAAATCGTATCGCGGAGCGGTCCCTTGTAAGGAACGCGGCCTTCGATGCCTTCGGGGACATACTTCTTTTCCTCGGTGACGTTTCCCTGGAAGTAACGGTCCGCGGAACCGGCCTTCATTGCACCGAGCGAACCCATGCCGCGGTAAGCCTTGTAGCTGCGGCCATCAGCGAGGATGATCTCTCCCGGGCTTTCTTCCGTCCCGGCAAAGAGGCTTCCGACCATCACGGCGTTTCCGCCCGCAGCGAGAGCCTTCACGATGTCGCCCGAATACTTGATGCCGCCGTCCGCGATAATCTTCACACCGGCCTTTCTTGCCGCCTTGCCGCATTCGACAACTGCGGAGAACTGCGGGTAGCCGACGCCTGCGACGATGCGGGTCGTGCAGATGGAACCCGGACCGATACCCACCTTCACCACGTTCGCGCCGCACTTCGCAAGTTCCACGACCGCTTCCGGCGTGCAGACATTCCCTGCGCAAATCGTGAGCTTCGGATATTTCTTGCGAACCGTCTTGACCATATTCCGCACACCGACATGGTGCCCGTGCGCCGTATCGATCACAATCATATCGACGCCCGCATCGACAAGAGCCTTGACGCGTTCGAGCGTGTTCGCCGAGGTGCTGACCGCCGCCGCAACCAAAAGCTGCCCGTTCTTGTCGAGGCTCGCGTTCGGGTTGCTTTCGCGCTTCAAAATGTCGGTCATCGTCACGAGACCCTTGAGCGCGCCCGTCGCATCGACCAGCGGAAGCTTTTCCACGCGATGCTCGTTCAAAATTTCCTTCGCCTTCGCAAGGCTGATCTTCGGGGAAGCCGTAATCGGATTCTTCGTCATCACGTCGCGGATTTTCACCGAATGGTCCGTAATCATGCGCAGGTCACGGCTCGTCAGCATCCCGACCAGCTTTCCCTTCGAGAGAATCGGGAATCCGCTCACTTTCGTTTCGAGCCTTGTCCTGTAGGCGTCGCTCACCGGCTGGTCCGCATCGAGCGTCACCGGGTTCGAAACGATTCCCGACTGCCAGCGCTTGACCTTGCGGACTTCCTCGGCCTGCGCTTCGATGGACATGTTCTTGTGGATAACGCCAAGACCGCCCTGGAGAGCGATCGAAATGGCGAGCGGCGCGGTCGTCACCGTATCCATCGCCGCGCTGATAATCGGAATGTTCAGTTTGATATTTGCAGAAAGCTGGGTCTTGACATCCGTCTGGGTAGGTAAGACCGCGGATTCCCCCGGCACGAGCAAAACGTCGTCGAACGTGAGGGCTTCGGGAAGTAGTTTCATAAGAACCTCTTTTTGCGCAAAAAAGATAGAAAATTTTGGACGGTCGACGTCTAGGTTTAGGGAACAAGGACTAGGGATTAGTCCGCGGACGTCTAAGCTTTTGGGAAGCGGTACGAGGGACACGCTATGCGGGAAACGGTACAATGCTTTCGAGATTATCGGATCAAGTCCGATAATGACAAGAGGAACGGGACATGGGATTTCCAAACGAACAGTTTTCGTGCACTGTCATTCCCCAGCTTGTCCGCCGCGGCGGACGCAGACCGGGGAATCTCGCAATCCTTCTATAAAAGAAAAAAGCCCGCGTTTCCGAGAGCTTTTATAAAATAGCATGTAAGGGACTCGAACCCTTGTTACCGGCGTGAGAGGCCAGCGTCCTAGACCGCTAGACGAACATGCCAAAGACAGGGC
>CAVKXR010000279.1:0-2857 GCA_963660275.1 Oscillospiraceae bacterium | reverse complement strand
GGCGAAGCGTATCGGAAAGTCCGAACTCGGTCTTGTCGCTCAGGAGAGAAAGCGATCCCGCGACAAGATTTGCAATCCTTGCGGAGATTTTCAGGGCGTCGCCGTCCCGGTCAAAAAAGATTTTCGAAAGTTCGAGAGAAAGCGTATCCGATTCCGCCAGTTCGGTCGAATCGATTTTCCCGTCAGCGTTCCTTGACTTATACGGTTCGAGAAGCTCCGGCGGATATGTCACGCAGGAATCGCCCATGATGAGGGTGGCAAGCGTAAACGCGTTCGTTTCCCCGTAAGTTTTCGCAATCGTATTCTTGTAGCTGAACTGGACACCCATCTGCAAGGTTGCGTTCCAGGCAGGCGTCGTTGACTTCCAGTCCTGGTCAAGGTTTGCAAAGGGGACAAAGACCGTCTTGAAGCTCGAGGAAGAATCCAGAAGAGTCCCGTAATAGTTGTCATCGGTGATCGTCGATTGCTTGAAGTCCATCCGCACCGGCGCCTTCGCCTTGTAGGTGAGGCATGCGCCCTTGTAGGCGGAAAGATTGACCGAGACATCAACATATTTGCCATTCTGTTCTTTCTGTTCCCAGCCAAAGCCGTATCCGGCACCGCTCGAACCCGAAGTTTTCGCCGAAAAGTTCGCTGTGCGGTAGCCATCGACCGTCGCCGTATCGACAGAGGCTCCGGTTCCGAATGTGTAGCTATACCAGTAGGCCGCCGCCTTGTTTCCGTCGCCGGAAACGGTCCAGACCGTGTCCGTATTCGCCGAGACCGTTCCCAGGAAGGCAAGCAAGGATATCCCAAAGGCAATCGATTTCATAGAAACCTCCTCTTTTCCCATAAAATAGCAATTTATACGCTTTTTGCAACTATTCCCAAATATCGCCGGGAAGTTTCGAAATATCGCGAAAATCCAGCTTTTGCGGGCCGAGGCTTTCGACGGGAGAAAGTCTCGCAAGCTGCTTTCCCGCTCTCTCGATGACGATATCCTCGCCTTTTAGCGCCACTTGGTTCAACAGATCGCCAAATCCCTTGCGCGCTTCCATCGCCGAAACGATTTTTGCCATTCCAGATCCTCTTTTTCTTCAGACAGGTTTCGATAAAAAATACATATTGTGCACTATGGAGAAAACCTTTCCCGTCAGCAAGTACCTGTCCGCGGTCAAGAAGCTGCTCACGACACAAGTTCCGCCGGTCTGGGTGAACGGCGTCATTACGCAGATTACGGAACGCGGACGCATGGTCTATCTCGCTATCGCCGAGTTTGCGGAAGGCGACGTGAAACCTGTCGCGAAGCTCGATCTCTACCTGTTCGCCGGAGAATTTGCCCAGATGCAGGCCCGGCTCATGAACCTGCCCGTCCCGTTTGCGCTCAAGGAACAGATCAAGGTAAACCTCCAGGTCGAAGCGGACTTCTATGTCGGAAGCGGAAAGTTCCAGTGCCGCGTAAGGAACATCGACCCGAACTTTACCGTCGGCGAACTCGCGAAGACGCGGAAAGCCATTCTGCAAAGGCTCGAAAGGGAAGGTCTTCTCGAAAAGAACAAGCGCCTCCCCTTCGCGGAACTTCCGCTGAAAGTCGGGCTCGTCACGGGAGAAATGACGGCGGCCTACAAGGATTTCACGACTACACTCGCCTCTTCGGGATTTCCCTTCGAAGTCGTCACGGAATTCGCGAGGATGCAGGGAAACGAAACCGAGGCGACCGTTCTCGACGCGCTGTCCGCTCTAGAAAGAAGGGGGGATCTAGACGCTGTCTGCATCGTCCGCGGAGGCGGCGCCAAGACGGATCTGAACTACTTCGACAGCGAGTCCCTCTGCCGCAAGATCGCAGGCTTTCCCTATCCTGTTCTCACCGGAATCGGTCACCAGATAGACGAGAGCCTTGTCGATAAGGTCGCCTACGCTTCGTGCATCACCCCGACCGACTGCGCCAAGTTCCTCATCGCGCGGGCGGAAAACGCCAAGCGGGCGCTCGCGGAAATCGTTCGTCAAATCGCGAACGGGACTCAAGCGGCAATCTCGTCCGCAAAGGAAAGACTGCTACAGGCGGAATCCAGGATTTCCATCGTCTTCGGAAAGCGTATCGCCGCCGAGGAACAGAAGCTGCACGCCTTTGCGCACAACCTTCTTCACGGTTCGGAGCGCGCGTTGCGGGAAGAAGAAGTCAAGCTCGTCCGAAACTTCGAAGGGTTGCGGTTCGGTGCGCAAAAGATAATCGCCCTGGAAAAGGCGAAGTTCGAACTCGTCGAAACGAAGGTCCAGGCAAACGACCCGAAGCGAATCCTTTCCCGCGGATATTCCTACACGACTTTCAACGGAAAGACCGTAGCGACCGCGGCGGAGATCCACTCGGGAGACGAACTTTCCCTGCACTTTGCCGATGGCTGCGTTTCGGTCATCGCCAACAGGCGTAATTAAAAAATCACATTGGGAACGCTTGCCCTAGAGTTCGCTCTAAGTGGTAAATTATCGGCATGAAAAAACTGTTATGGATTCTTTTTCTCGGAGGCTTCTTCATGACAGCAGAAGCGAAACCGCTCGTCGCCTACTTTTCCGCAACGGGAACAACGGAAAGGCTCGCGAAAACCGCCGCCAAGGCAATCGGCGCGGATCTTTTTGAAATCGTCCCCGCCCAAAAGTACACGGATGCGGACCTCGACTGGAACGACAAGAAAAGCCGCTCCACGATTGAGTGCAACAATCCCTCGGCACGCCCGGCCATCCAAAGCAAGGCGGACATCGCCAAATACGACTCCATTGTCGTCGCCTTCCCCATCTGGTGGTATAACGCTCCCAAAATCATCTACACCTTTATGGAAAGCGCCAACTTCGACGGCAAGAAAATCGTCCTGCTCTGCACTTC
>CAVKXR010000278.1:0-2858 GCA_963660275.1 Oscillospiraceae bacterium | reverse complement strand
GCGATTGAGATTCTCTGCCGCTCGCCGCCCGAAAGCTCCGAGCCGTTCTCGCCGATTACAGTGTTCCATTTTTCTGGCAATTTTTCCACAAAGTCGTCGCAGCGGGCAAGGCGCGCGGCCTCAATTACCTCATCGTCGGTCGCGTCCTTCCGTCCAATCCGAATGTTTTCCATCACCGTGTTGTTGAAAAGCGTAACGTCCTGAAAGACAATCGAGTACATTCCCAAAAGCGTTTCCGGGTCGATTTTCGAGATGTCCATTCCTCCAATAGTGATTTTTCCCCGGTTCAAGTCCCAGAAACGCGCGGCAAGCCGGCTCACCGTTGTCTTTCCGCTTCCGCTCGGTCCGATTAACGCCGTAACTTCGCCCTGTTTTGCCGTGAATGAAACGTCTTTCAAAATTTCCTTTCCGTTGTTGTACGAAAAGCCCACGTTCTCAAAGCTGATGTCATATCCTTTGTTTGAAAGCTCTGTTTTTCCAGTCTGCTCGTCGTGGCTTAAAATCTCGTCCATCCGCTCGCATCTCACGTCGCAGCTGATAATCGCCGCAAGATTCTGCAGCGAAACCTGAAGCGGGTCGTACATTCTAGAAACCACAAGCAGATACATAAAAAACGTGAGAATGTCGATTTCGCCCGAGGCAAGAAGAACCGCGCCAGTTACGGCAACCGTTCCGATTCCGAGCTTCAAGACCATCTGCGCCGAAACGACGAACGCCGCCGTTGCAAATTCCGCCACAATCGAATGTTTTTCCACCGCGCGCACTTTTTCAGAAAATCCTTCAAGATAATTTTCCGCCGCGTTGTACGACTTCAGGTCGCGAACAGTCTCAAGCCCTTCCTGAATTCCGTCCGCGCACGCAATCTTGTACTTCATTCCCTTCTCGCTAACCTTGTACTCAAACTTCCGCGAAGAAACCACAACCACAAACGCAACCGGCATTACCCAAACGGCGGCAAGCGTCATCTTCCAGTTAAAAAAGAAAAGGCTAAGCACAACAATCGTCGTGGAAACGAGCGAGCCGACAAGCTCAGGAATCCAGTGCGAAGAGGCAGTTTCCAAAACCGCACAGTCGCCCATAATCGTGCTGGTCAAGTCCGCCAAATCCTTTTTTCCAAAGAACGAGAGCGGCAGTTTGCGCAGTTTTTCCGCCAAAGTCCGTCGCCTGATTCCGCTTTCCACGTAAGTCGTCAAAAATGTAGAGCGGTACTGAAAAACCGTCGTCAGAACAATCAGAACGCACGCCGCCACAATTCCGCACGAAAAAAACGGAAGCGCAGCCGCAGAAACCGAGCCTGAAAGCAAGTTCCGAACAAGCGCGTACAAAAGCCCCACCGGCATCATCAAAACCAGATTCGCCAGCGTAACCGCCAAAAACGCGCGCAACATTCCCCTCGCCCCATAATCCGAAAGAGCGTACTTATGCTTTAATTTTTCGTTTATCGTCATTTTTTATTCTCCATAAAAAGTCAATTCTGCAATTATTGAACTCACTAATCCTTAATCCTTTTGATTTTTTCCAAGTCGCCACTGCACAGGGCTTCCATGTTGCGGAAAATCTTTTCAGCGTCCCAGTCCCACCATTTTAAATTCAGAAGATATTCCGTCAGCTCGTCGTTAAACCTTTTGCGGATAACTTTGCACGGATTTCCGCCTGCGATATGGTAAGCTGGAATGTTCTTCGCCACCACCGAATTCGCCGCGATAATTGCTCCATCTCCGATGTGAACGCCCGGCATCACCGTCACGTTCTGCCCGATCCACACATCGTTTCCCACGACCGTATCGCCCTTGAACGGCAAGTCCTTAAGCTCCGGCGAAAACTTTTCCCAGCCGCCGCCCATAATATTGAACGGATAAGTCGTCACGCTGCACATCCTGTGGTTCGCCCCGTTCATCACAAACTCGATTCCACGCGCAATCGCACAGAACTTTCCGATAATCAGCCTGTCGCCCAGAAAATCGTAATGGTGCGTCACGTGCTCCTCAAAATTTTCCGCACCGTCCGCATCGTCGTAGTAAGTGTAGTCGCCCACCACGATGTTCGCCCGCTTCACGACATTCTTGATAAACACAATCTGCCGAATGTTCTCGTTTGGATAAATTTTATTCGGATCCGGTCCTGTCATTTTGATTTACTCCATTTCTGCCATAATCATTAACGCATCTGTCATTATCGTGCTTGACCCGATAATCTCTTTTTCCCATATAGATTGCCGTGTCAAGCACGGCAATGACAGGTTGCACATGGTCATTTCGGCTAGCTCAATAAATATGCCGCTATTCCAATCACACCTATCATCGCTAATCCAAGGCTAGGCATTATGATACCCGGCAAGTCTTGAAATTTACGAGGATTAATTTTTCTGAATAGGACACCTATAATCAGGAAAACGATTGCATTTAATAAAGCCATCCATCTTGGCACGCCTAAACTTCCACTTAATACTGCGATTACGACACATATATCCGCAATCATTAAAATACAATACAGAAATATAAAAGGCGGCATTATGGCTTTATAATATCCTTCCAGCGTGTTATCTGCGATTTTGAAATTCTCTTTGCCATTGTCAGTGATTCTTTTATAAATGACCGCTTGGATACACAACAAAGAATGAATAAACAAACCGCCAATGCAACCAATGAATCCTGTTATCAAAATCAAATTGGATAATACGATGTTGTTTCTAATCATATCTGCTATCGCATAAAATCCAAAGCCAACTAAGATTACTCCAAACATGACGCATACAATAGACAGTCCGAATCTCCATTCAGCCATCTTGCTCCAGTTACTGTCGATATTTTTTGATGTGCCTAATTTTTCGTTTCCTGTTCCTTTTAAATCGAACAGCA
>CAVKXR010000277.1:0-2880 GCA_963660275.1 Oscillospiraceae bacterium | reverse complement strand
GTGAAAATCCGAGCGGTTCGGGTCAAGACTCGCCGGATGTCCGTAACGGGTCGCCGAAAGGAGAGTATCCCATTTCAAAATCATAAGGCAAAAATAGAAACTCTAAAGGGCGAACATGTGGTTCATCGGGCCTTTCCCGCGCCCCAGATCGAGCATCGAAGCGAGAGCGTCCGAGACAAAATCCTTGGCGCGTTTTACGGAATCCGAAAGCGTCCTTCCCAAGGCGAGATTGCTCGCGATTGCGCTTGAAAGCGTGCATCCCGTCCCATGCGTATTCGGGTTTTCTATCTTCTTTCCAAAGAACCATTCCGAATCTTTTTCGCTCCACAGCAAATCGTTCGCATCGTTCAAGTCATGGCCGCCTTTCAGAAGAACCGCACAGCCAAAGTTTTCAAAGATTTTCCGGGCGGCTTCTTCCATATCCTTTTCTGTCCGGATTTTCATTTTGGCAAGGACTTCCGCTTCGGGGATATTCGGCGTAAGCACAGTCGCCATCGGCAAGAGTTCCTTTTGGAGCGTTTCAATCGCTTCATCGCAAATCAATTTCGCCCCGTTTGTTGCGACCATCACCGGATCCACGACGATGTTTTTCGCCGAGTATTCCTTTAGTTTGTTTGAAATCGTACAAATTAACTTGCTAGATGCGACCATTCCCGTTTTTACCGCATCGGGATAGATATCCGAAAAGACCGCATCGAGTTCATCGGCGAGAAATTCGGGAGAAGCTTCCATAATCGATTTGACGCCTAGCGTGTTCTGCGCAGTCAAGGCGGTCACGGCGCTCATCGCAAACACACCGTGCATCGTCATCGTCTTGATATCCGCCTGGATTCCCGCGCCACCGCTCGAATCCGAACCGGCAATGGTTAAAGCTGTTTTCAGTTTCATTCTACTCTCCGGGTTTTAATTTTTTCGTTGTACCTTTTTTCCAAAGCGAAAAGAAAATTACATACAAAGTATCCGCCAGAACAAAGGAACACAGCGCAAAAAAGAGACCGGGCGAATATCCATAGCTATGAAGTCCAACGCCAAGGAGATTCACGCCCAAAAGGCAGAACAAAATGACAACCGACAGAAGCGAGAGCATTGCGTACAAAGTTTTTTCCCGGACGAGACGTCCCCACTTCAAATGTCCGACGATTAAAATCCAGAGAATGACCAGCAAGGCTCCGTTTTCTTTCGGATCCCAACCCCAAAATCTTCCCCAGGCGACATCCGCCCAGAAGCCGCCCAGAAGAATTCCGAGCGAGGAAAAAAGAAATCCCGCAAAAAGCGTTTTCCAAAGGACGCCATTCAGCGTATTCGGAATTTCAAGGTTCAATGCGCAACGTAAAAGGGAAACATGTGCAAGAAGGCTCGAAACCAGGAGCAGGCAAAAACCGCAGGCAATCGTAAACACGTGGAGCGAAAGCCAGAAGGGCGAGTTCAAAAGCATGGAAACCGGAGCGAAGGAATCCCCGGATAACGCGGAACGCATCACGAGCAAAAGGGCGAGCGACAGTCCGCTTCCGCACACGACTAGGCTCTTCATCCGCGACCAAACAGCGAGCAAGGGAAACGCAAGCGAACAGCCGAGAACAATCAGCAAAAGCATTTCGTAAAGCGAAGTCAGCGGCAAACGGTTTTCCACGAAAAAGCGGAAAATAAAAATGGCGACGCAAAGACCCGACATCAGAAATTCAAGTCCCGCAGCGAGTTTCCATGCAAAGCGTTTTTCAAAAAATGACGCCAAGGAAACAAAAAACGCGATGCAGGCGAGAATCCACAAGACAAAAGGCAAGTTTATGTTTAAATACAAACGCTCGGCATTAACTTGTCTGTACTCGGTCGGAGACAGAGCCGACTTTTCAACCGAAATTTTTTCCAAAAAGGAAGTACTTTGGATGGAATCATACAGTTCCAAGGCAGCATCCAAACGGATAAATTCTCGAGTCAGAGGTCTGTCGTCGTCCCGTTCCGCATACTGCCCGAGAAGCGAGCGACTCCGTTCAAAATCGCTACGGGAAAAATTCCGACGGTTTTTGTCCAGATGCAAAATTTCCACAGCCGCGGCACGATTTACCCGAAAGACTTCGAGCGAATCCGCTTCGCCGCTCCGAATTTTCAAAAAAAGTTCATCGGGTGAAATCCCCGCGCATTTTCGGCTTTCGCAAATCCGATGTGAGAGCAGGAGTTCAAAGGAATTTTGCGGACGAATGCGTCCTCCGAAATCGACGGCAAACGGCTTCGACGGCAAGGCGTAAAGCGAAGCGACCAGAAAAAACAGAAGGGCAAAAAAAGCTTTCACGATTCAGCTTTCCGAAATTTCACGACAGCGCACCAGAAAAATCCCACGGCAAGCAGACACGAAAAAAGATATGGGACAAACGCAAAAGGATCCCGTTTTATCCAGAAGCGCACCGCTTTTATCTTCGGCGAGATTTCCAGCGTTTCCCCAAAATAGACGGAAAAGCCTCCGATATTCTGCGGTTCGTTCCAAGCGAGACGCTGCGATTTTCGGGAATCGTTACTTTCGATTAGACATTCCGCGGAATCCGCTTTTAAAAGGCGAAAAGAAGTTCCGCCAGCTGAATCCAGCACGACATTTGCGCCTTCCATTCCAAAAGTCTCGAACGATTTTTGGAAAGAGGTTCCAGCAAAACTCCCCAGAATCAAAACCAAGAAAGAGAAGTGCACCAGCAGGATTCCAAAATTTTTCCAAGTATGCGGGATTCGAAAAAGAATGGCGAGCGACAAATGGAAAAAGAGAAACACAGCAACCGTTTTCATCGCCGGAAACGGGAAAATCCCGGCGACAAGCAGAAACCAGCTATCAAAAAAGCGCTCGGTTCCCCATTCCAGCCCGGCGCGCGCTTCAAAAAGCGTCCCCCAGAACACAAG
>CAVKXR010000276.1:2327-2901 GCA_963660275.1 Oscillospiraceae bacterium | reverse complement strand
CTCCAGATAGTCCTCGAACCGTTTCTCTATCTCTATCACGACAAGATAAGCGTCTGGTTCGACCTGGAATACCAAGACTGGGTGGCGAGCTATTTCGGGAACGGCAATTCCCCGGACATTGACCGGTTTACAAATTACAACCGGAAAAAACTCTACTTCGGAGCAAAGATCGAATCGCGAGTCGGCGTACCGCAAGAGTTCAAATACGGAATCGAGCTGCATATCGAACACTCGGATATCGAATTCGACAAGGACGGTTCGCTCGACTTGCCCGATCCGCATTCGGGAAGGCGAAACGGCGCAGGCTATCTCCTCGCTTTCGATACGCGGGACAACACCAACTGGTCATCGCACGGTTTTCTCGCCGAATGGAAACATCTCTTCTTCAGCAGCTACCTGGGCGATTACCGTTTCAACGTCGAATCCCTCGACCTGCGCGGCTATACGACGCTTCCCTGGGAAATCACGTCGGCGGCAGGGATTCTCTGGAAACGCGCCGTGGGAAATGTCCCGTTCGATATGCTTGCGGGGCCGGACGGCATCAAGCGTTTCCGTGGCGTGGAAAGCCTTTACT
>CAVKXR010000276.1:0-2317 GCA_963660275.1 Oscillospiraceae bacterium | reverse complement strand
CAACGGAAACCAGGCACTCATCCTGCAGGCGGAACTGCGAAGGCATCTCGTCTGGATTTTCGGGACCCATCTGTTTTTCGAAGGCGGCAAGGCAGGCGACTATTTCAGCGAACTTTTGCGGAACAAGTGGCATCGGGCTGTCGGATTCGGCGGTCTTCTCGCCCTGAACCGCAGCGAACGCCTCTTCGCCCGGGCAGACGTTTCCTGGGTGGATTTTGACCATATCGGACTATCCTTCTATGTCCGTCAAGCTTTTTAACCGCCCGATTTTGCAGATCAATCCTTTTTTTGATGATTTTGGCGAGGAATCCCCCAACCGAAAACAAATCCCGCATCTTTTTTTCTATCTTGGAAATTTAAAATACATCCTTGAAAAGACGAGGTAAAAAATGAACAAAGAAGAAGTAAAAAACAAGCTCAAAGAGTTTTTCATGTCCGACCTGGGCGTCGATGGCAGCGTCCTCCAGTTCGACACGCCGCTCTTCGGCGAAGAAATCGGCCTCGATTCCGTCGATTCGCTCGAAATCATCGCCTTTGTCGATAGCAACTTTGGCGTCTCCATGACGGGCGTCGGCAAGGAACCTTTCCAGAGCATCGACACCATCGCCGACTTTATCGAACAGCACAAAGCTTAATCCATTTCGAACCTGGAAACAAGATGACTTCTAACGATTGCCGTTGTGTCGTTACCGGCCTAGGCGTGATATGCGCGGTCGGGAACAATGTTGAGGAAACGTGGAAAAACGCCCTGGCGTCCGTTTCGGGCATCCACAAGACGACTTCCGTCGATACGGAAAAATGCTATGCGGATCTCGCCGCAGAAGTCCATTGCGATACGCTCGACGCAATCGATTCTCCCGAAGAAAAGGATCGCGCGTCCAAGCTCTGCATCAAGGCCGCCGGAGAAGCTCTCCGCGACGCAAAGCTTGAAAACTTCGCAGACGACAGTCGGGTAAGCGTCATCATCGGAAGCTGTGTCGGAGGAGTCCTCAGCGTGGAACATTACCACCAGCACGGCAAAGACCCGCTAGACATTCCCAAGATGCCCATTGCGGCAATCGCATCCCAGGTTGCAGAAACATACAAGGCTGGCGGAATCGTGACAAATGTCGCCAACGCCTGCGCAGCCGGAACCATTTCCATCGCTCTAGCCTGCGACCTTATCCGGGCAAAAAAAGCGGACGTCGTGATTGCGGGCGGAGCGGATTCCTTCGCTTCGGTTCCCTATTCCGGCTTTCTCTCGCTTCATGCGCTAGACGAAAACGGATGCTCGCCGTTCAACCACTGCAACGGGATAACCCTTGGCGAAGGCGCGGGAATCGTCATCGTGGAATCCTTCGAGCACGCCCAAAGACGCAAAGCGAAAGTCTATTGCGAAGTCCTCGGATCCGGCGTCACGAGCGACGCTCATCACATCACTGCGCCGCGCGAAGATGCGCTGTGCCTCATCGAAGCGATGACCCGGGCTGTCAAGAATTCGGGAATTTCAAAGTCCGAAATCGGCTATGTCAACGCCCACGGCACAGGCACGGGCAAGAACGACAACGCGGAAATCACCGCCTTCCAGAAATTTTTTGCCGAAGAAAACCCCACGGTGAGCATCAGCTCGACCAAGGCGATGACGGGGCACTGCCTCGGAGCGGCAGGCGCGATCGAAGCGGTTTTCAGCATCAAGGCGCTGACCACGGATACGGTTCTTCCGACGATTCGCTACACGGAAGCGGACTCCGAAGCGCTCAAGGCAAAGGTGGGAACCTTGGACTTTGTCCAGAATACGCCTCGTCCCAAGGCTCTGGATAGCGTGATGAGCAACAACGTCGCATTTGGCGGCACCAATGCGAGCATCATCTTTTCCAAGCAGCCGGGCAACGTTCCCAAGCAACCAGCCCTCGACAAAAAAATCGCCGTCACAGGCATCGGCATCGTAAGCCCGGTCGGCAACAGCAAAAGCGCCTATATTTCCGCGGTGGAAAAGGACGCAAAGCCCGAAAGCGCCTCGATTCACTCCACGATTTCCCTCGACGATTACAAGGAACTGGGAATCAAGATGGCGTTCTACCGCAAGCTTGATAATCTAGGACAGCTCCAGACGGTTTCCGGAATGCGCACCCTGCAAGACGCAAGCTTCCAGGTGAATGACGAAAACGCAAAGGATATCGGCATCATCGTAGGAACGAGCGAAGGCGGTCTCGGCGCAACATACGATTTCGAGGAACTGGTTGCAAAAATGGGCAACGCTTTTGGCAGCGCGTTCAAGTTTCCGCACACGGTCTATAACGCGGCGGGCGGCTACCTTTCCATCTGTTCGGGCATCAAG
>CAVKXR010000275.1:0-2904 GCA_963660275.1 Oscillospiraceae bacterium | reverse complement strand
ATCTATCCGGGAGTCCCCTTTGCGGTAATCGTCTAAGATGGATTTCATCCTTTCGAAAAACGAAGTGTCCATGACGGAATTCTTGAAATCGTCGAGGGCTTTCTGGATGCGCTCGGAAAAGGTCGCGTAAAAGGCGGGATTGCTTTCGTAATTTTCGCGGATGCTCTTGGTCAGGTGTGAAACGATGGCGTCTGCCTTGGAACGGGCCGAAGGCATGCTGTCCAGAACCTTGTCAAAATGATGGATGTCCATGATGTCGATTGGTTCGTAAATGACTTTTAAATCCTTGACGGACATATAGGTGTCCAAAAGGTTTTGCATCTGCTTTGCGTATTCGGCGTTGTCTATCGAATCGGCGTAGCGGATTTTTACAATCTTGCGAATTTTGGAATAGAAGACGAAAGCGTCTCGGTAGATGTGGATTTCTTCGCGGGTAAACGCGGCAAAGGCTTTTTCGGAATTCATCACGGTCGAGAATGCGTTTCCGAAGCGGCAGAGCGCGCTGTAGAATTTTTCGCGAAGGTTGCTGTCGGCAAGGGCCTGCTCGATTTCCTCTTCGTCGCTCGGATTTTTGACAAAGCGAAACAGGTCGTTCAGCTGGGAATAGGTTTCCCGAAGCGAGGCGACGCTCATCATGATGTCGGTGACTATTCCCTTGATGTCTTCGGGGTCAAAACCTTCCAGTCCTGCGCCGTTGTAGATTTCCATCGCGGAATCGAGCTTTTGGATGAGGCCGCGGTAATCGACAATTAGCCCGAAGTCCTTTCCCTCGTAAAGGCGGTTCGTTCTCGCGATGGCCTGCAAAAGTCCATGGTCCTTCAGTTCCTTGTCGATGTATAGGATTTGTGTTCTCGGCGCGTCAAATCCGGTCAGCAGTTTGGAACAGACAATCAGGATGTCGATTTCGCCGTCGATAAACTTGTTCTTGAGCGATTCTTCGTAATCGTCCGCATTGTCGTAAAGCTTCATCATTCTGTTCCAGAAGCTTACGACCAGGTCGTCGCCGCTCTCGTCTATTTCGTCGTGTCCTTCTCGCATGTCCGGCGAGGAGATGACCACCTCGGTGCGGATATCGCAGAGCGTGTCGAAAACGGCCTTGTACCGGATAGCGTCCCGCTTGAAGTTGCAGGCGAGCATCGCCTTGAATCCGCTTGCCTTGTAGCCGTCCATGAAATGCTGGTAAATGTCCAGGGCGATGCGTTTGATGCGGGTGTCGCTAGAGGTGAGACGCTGGATACTGCTCCATTTTGTTTTCAGATCGGCGACCTGTTTCTTGCTCAGTTTCTTGGTGACGGTTTCAAACCACAGATCGATATTCTCCTTTTCTACGGTCTGATCGACGAATCTTCCTTCGTATATCAGCGGGACGATTGCCTTGTCGAGAACGCCGTCCTTGATGGTGTATCGGTGGATTAACTTGCCGAATTTTTGCAGCGTGAGTTTTTCGCCCTTTAAAAGGGGAGTTCCCGTAAACCCGATATAGCAGGCGTTGGGAAAGACCGTGCGCATCTTGGTGGCGAGCGTGCCGTAGTTGGAGCGGTGGCTTTCATCGACTAGGATGAAAATGTCCCGGGACTTGTTCCGGATGCCGCAGTTTTCTGCGGTGTTGAACTTGTTGATGAGGCTTGTGACGATGTCTGCCTTGCCTTCGCCGATGAGGGTGCAGAGATTTTTGCCGCTGGTCGCCATCGCCGGCCTGAGCCTTGTGTGGGCAAAAGTCCTCGCAATTTGTCGGTCGAGTTCCTTGCGGTCGGTCACGATGACGATTCGAGGCTCGATGCTTTCACCGAGGTCGTTCTTTCGGAGTTCTTCCAGGATGTATCTGGAAACCATCACCATCGTGAGCGATTTTCCGCTGCCCTGTGTATGCCAGATGACGCCGCCTTGCCGGTTTCCGGCGGAATCGGCTGTCTGCACGGTCCTGATGATTTGCTCGACAGCGAAGAATTGCTGGTAGCGGCAAATTTTCTTGACGTTTCCGTCGTACAGGACGAAGTATTTGGCGAGTTTGCGGAGACGCTCGGGTTCAAAGAGCGAAACGAGAATGCGGTCCTGCTCGGTGGGCGTGCGTCCGACGATATGCTGGTTCAGCAAGCGGTCTTGCCAGTCTCTGTCCTGCTCGCGCCAGATGCTCCAGAAATCCTTGCCCGCTCCCGCTGTCGCGTATTTTGCGGAGTTCTTGTTGGTGGCGAGCAAAATCTGGGCGTAGATGAACAGCTGCGGGATGTATTCCTTTTTCTGGTTGCGGATCATCTGCTCGATTCCCTGTTCGACGGGAATTTCGGGCGCCTTGCATTCGATTACCGCAAAGGGAATGCCGTTTACGAACAGCACGATGTCAGGCCTTGCGTTTTTTCGCCTGTCGAAACTGTCGCAGCTGAACTCCTCGGTCACGTGGAAAACGTTGTTGTCGAAATTTTCCCAGTCGATGTAGCGCAGGTTGAAACTTTTGACGCTCCCGTCGGCGAGCTTTTCGGGATAGCTCTTGCCGAGCATCAGCGCGTCGTAAACCTTTTCGCTTGTCTTGACTAGCCCTTCCGTAAGCGGAACTTCCAAATCGGAAACGGCCCTTTCGATGTTTTCCTGGCAGAACCGGTAGGGGATTCCGCCGAATTCGAACGCGTTGATTTGGGAAAGCTGGTGCCGCAAGATGTCCTTGAGCAGGACGCCGTAGCTTGTGCCGCGGCTTGCGTTCGCGTCTTTGGGCGAGATGTAGCGGTAGCCCAGCTTGACGAGCAGCTCGATCGCCGGATACTTGCTGATATTGTCTTCGCGCAGGATGTCGGATTGGTTGTTAAAGCTCATGGGAATATTTTTGTTTTCGAATGTTTTATTTAAATATCGGTTGCTAAAGATTATTTTGGTTGTTGAATTTGATTTTCGTTTTATTGAAATAATCAATGT
>CAVKXR010000274.1:0-2921 GCA_963660275.1 Oscillospiraceae bacterium | reverse complement strand
TCCGGTATCGTTTTTTTTGAAATAGGCTGGTGCGGAAACCGCCAAGAAAAGAATAGGAAAAGCCAAAAACGAAAATTTTTTCAAAAAAAACATGGTTACAATTTACAAAAATGAGAAAGTTTATTAGATTTGGGTTGTCGGACTAATAGCTCAGTTGGTAGAGCAACGCCCTTTTAAGGCGTGGGTCGAAGGTTCGAGCCCTTCTTAGTTCACGCAAACGTTCGGAATTGTTTCAGTTCCGGACGTTTTTTTGTCGCTGCCGCGCTAGATAGAGAAAATCGAGTGCTTGGAATGACGGAAATTTAAATTTCTGGGATGAGAAAAATGGAATACGGGACGACGTCATTTCCCGGCATTCCTTTCCCATGTCATTCCCGTGCCCGTCCACCGGCGGACGCAGACTCGGGAATCTCTTTCAGATAAGGGATTATCGGGTCAAGCCCGATAATGACAAGTAGAGAGGCATTGCTGGTAAAAGACATCGAAGTAAAAAGTCCGCTCAGATTCCCACATCCCGCTTAGCGTGTCCCATGTCCCACTACTGATTCCTGAGTCCTGTTTTCTGAGTCCTTTCTACTATCCACTATCAACTATTTACTAAGCTCAGACTCCCGTTTCCCATTTTACCACTGATTCCTAAGTCCTGCGCCCTGTTTCCTGATCACAGTCTCCTAATAACTATCAACTATCCCCATGTCCCGCTTTCCATTTTAATTCTGCGGGTATGCGCAGCAGCGGAACGAAATGGATGGGTCGGTGTAGAATGCCGCCGCGCCTCGGTAGGGGACCGTTTCGCCGGTAAAGAATACGGCTTCGGTGCGAATAGGCTCGTATGTCAGGTTTCCCGCGAGATTTTTTAGCCAGGCTTCACCGCCTTTGCGGTATTCGGAAAGGGGCGCATAGTCTTCGCCGAGGGAATCTCCAGACGGAGATGAAACCTTGAAAAACTGGATGGAATCCTTAAAGTCCTTGATTGTCAATCGTTTGTAAAGTGTGCGGGACGTGTCTTGCACAAAGCTCGTATCGACTTTGGAGCCTTCGCGATAGAGATAGACCGTATCTTGCGTGTAGGCGACCCGCGTACGGTTCGGGATAAAGTAGGTGGTGCACTTGGAGAGCGATTCGCGTGATTCGCCCGTGTAATAGACGTAGCTCGATCCGCGGAGCAGATGGGGAAGCGTGTCCGGGCCTGTGACCCATTCCTGGAAGCCTCCGGAGAGGTTACGGATGCCATCCGGGCTTGCGCAGAGCTTGTCGCGCTTAGAAATGTCGGTTGCCGTTGTGGAATCATCGGTTCCGACTCCGCAGTTTCTGTAGAGAAATTCCGCAGCGGAAAAATCGGATTCTTCGATGACGCCGTAGGATGAACGTCCTTGGGCAAGGCAGGCTGCTTTCCAGTCCTGCGACTTGCAGAGCGAAACATCAAATCCCGATGCGGAAATGGCTTCGCAGGCGGCGACCGCTTCGCTGTAAAGGACGTTGTGGGCAAAAGTCGAATCGTCGTTCAGATGTTCGAACCTTTCGATGCAAAAACGCGTCGAATCGTTTGTACGGACGGGCACAAAACCTTCCGGGCAGTTGAGGTCCGCTTCCGGGCCTTCCGTGACGGCGAGCGTATCGGTCAGGGCCTTTGAATAGTATCCCGAGGAATCGATGGCGCGGATTCGCAGGATGAGCGTGTCGCCGGGAACCACCCAGCGGATCGTATCGACGATAAATTCGCCCGTGGCGGAAACAGTCATCGAATCGCCGTCTTTTTTGTAGGATGTCCGGTATTTTTCGTCCGAAAGTCCCCCGGCACCGGTAGCCTTTTCCCAGGAGTTGCCGTTCCAGATTTCCACGTCGTAGCTTTTGACGTTCCGGTAGCAGAAGCCTTCGAAACAGTTGCTAGGAATATGGAGAATCGAGTCCGCCGTGATGCCGCTCGAATCGGAAAGCGGATCGACGCTGCGCGGCCAGAAGATGAAGACCCGGTTTGAATCGAGCGAGGCTTTTGCCGGATCCGTCGTGTCGGGGCGCGCCCAGAGCGAGCTTCCCATGAGCGGTGCGATTCTGTCCGTCGTCATAAAGAGCTGGTTCGTTTCCACGGAACCCGTGCCGGAAACGTTTCCCGCGGAATCCCAGGCGATGATTCCTATCGTGTAGTTGCTTTCCGGGTAAAGGCCTTCCACAATCATCCGGTAACGGTTCGCGCTGTCCGAGGAAAAGTCGAAACCTTCGCCGTCGATGACCGCGAGCCTTAGGTAGTTTTTGTTTCTTGATGACGTCGTGTCTATCCAGAGGGAGTCGCTCGTGTAGCGGAATCGGTGATGCCTCAGCCAGAAGTCCGAGCCCGTCGAATCGGTTTTTCCGTCGTGGATGATGCGGACTTTTGCGTTCCGGATGTCCTGGCTCGTATCTTCCGCCCAGAGAAGGATGTTGTAACCGGCGATTTTCCCGGAGAGACTTTCGGGGGCGTAGTAGTCGTATTGGTCGGTGGGACGCGCCCAGTCGATGGCTACTCCGGTGGTCCACGAGGAATCGGTTATCGTGACGAGCGCCGGCGGGATATCGTCGCCAAAGTGAACATAAATGTGCTGGACGTCTCCCGATTCGTCTCCGTCGTATTCGCTCCAGATGGCAAGGGCGAGGCTGTCCCTGTGAAGATATTCCTTGACATGTTCGGTCAGGTCGAGCGTATCGTAGAGCCTTTCGGGATTTTCGAAGGGAATCTTGATGGACTTTTCCGTGGCGCCGCTTGGAACCTTCTTTGTGGAATCGCCGACATCGAGCGTGTCTATCCAGATGTGAAAACGGAGCAGGTTTTTCGTTTCGATGGGAATGCGCCAGCGCATCCTGTAGCAGGAACTTGTCGTGTCGCTTTTGGAAGCGCAGCTGCGGAGAATGGAAAGGTCCTGGACGGCGCGTTCAAAGCGGTAGTC
>CAVKXR010000273.1:0-2922 GCA_963660275.1 Oscillospiraceae bacterium | reverse complement strand
GTTGATTTTTCCCTGGGCGCCTCGCTTGAAAACGATTTCCTTTTCCGTGTAGTAGCCGTAATCCAGGTAATGGCGCAAGACATTTAGATAGGCGTTCATCGGAAACTGGACTTCGGAATGGTCGGTCGAAAATCGAGAAATTGGCGATTGGAAATTTTCGGCGGAAAGAGAGGCGTCGCTTAGGACGGCGAACAGGTTTAGAACGGATTCTCTTAATTTGTCTTCAGGAAACTTTTGGATTTCGTCATCGCTTTGAAAATAGCCAGCCGGAAAATAAATTTTAACGGAACCCTGTTCGCAGCGAATGCCGACGAATTCGTCCGCGGAATCCATCTTGGCGGTGCACGTGCAATCAATTAAGCGATTCATTAGTCTCTTTTTCGCGTTAAGTTTCTTTTAGTGTGTATTGCTTGGATTTCTTTTTCGATTTCTTCTTCGCTCATCCCGGCTGTTCCGTTTTTGAAAGCGTTGTCGTTTGCCTTGCATAGCGCAGCGAGTAATCCCGTGGGGTCGTAAAATGTTTTTGTTTCGGCAAGGGTGTCGGATGCTTGTACTTCTAGAATATTCAGAAATTCCCGAGGGGTGACAATAAAAGGAATCTTGGGAAAATGTTTTATATTACCGGTGACTAGATAGGCTTGTTTTTCATAATAGGTTTGCATGACATTGTAAAATACGACATCGTCTTTGTCGGGTAATTCGATAAAAGAGGGGACTGGTATAACATGAATTGCATTTTTTAAAAAGGATTCTAAGATATCGCTTGCCGTATTTTCTAAATGAAATTTAGGACGATAAAGGACATCTTTGTATTCTTCAATAATGAGCGAATCTACAAGTGGAACGTATTTTTTTGTAATCGCCGCTTGAAGAATGGAAAAGGGAACAGATTGGGAACGGTCTTTTGCTAATGCTGCGGAGATGATGACGTTTGTGTCGATTACCGCATAAAGCATTTCTTTTTTCTCCTTTCTTCGTGCATAGCTTGGATTTCTTTTTCGATTTCTTCTTCGCTCATCCCGGCTGTTCCATTTTTGAGAGCGTTGTCGTTTGCCTTGCATAGCGCAGCGAGTAATCCCGTGGGGTCGCTTTCAGTTAAAAAGTTCGGCGTTGTCTTGACTTCAAACGGCAATCCTTTTTCGACAAGGGCGCGCTTGAAGAACATGCGCACGGCGGTGGGGATGTCGATTCCCAGCTGGTCGAACAAGGATGAAACTTCGTTTTTGAGGCTCTCTTCGAGACGGATTTGCAGGACGGACATTGGCATCATAGACCTTTTATGTTAAAAGACAATGAAAATATATTCAAAAGAATGTTGAAATGCAAACGCTTTGAATGTGAAAGACTGTCAATTGGAGCTGTTTTCTGGATAGTTCCTGAAAATTCGGGATAAGATTTTTTCGTCGTCTGAATCTTCGATGGCGGAAATCAGCGATTCCAGGGAATGGATGTCGTCCGAAAAGATTTCCTTGCGCTTGAATTTAAACGCATCGTCCCAAAGATATTTCAGAACTTTTTCCGCAAAGATTTTCCGTGGAATTTTTCCGCCCGCATTTTTGACGAACCATAGTCCGAGCCGTTTGTCTTCTGTGCTGGAAATTCCTCGGAGCGTTTCCGTGATTTTAAAATTAATCCAGTCCCAGAAAATTCCCCAGGGCGTATTTGTCCCTTCGATTGTTGCGTTGAATTGCTCTTTGATTTTATCGTCTGCAAATTCGAATTCTTCGTTAGTTTTTGTCACTCCGCTTCGAACAAGGACCATGTCGAATCTGCGCTGGAATGCGTTGTCGAGCGTGAAAACATTCTGGTCGGATGTGTTCATCGTTGCAACGATGGAGAGGTTTGGCGGGAGACGGATTTCATCTTTTTGAAGATACTCGATCATGTCTTTGTTGTGAACGGGATATTGGCTTTCTCCGTTGTCGTTTCTGTCGAGAAGCTGGAAAATGTCTCCGAAAATGGCGGCAGCGTTTCCCCGGTTGATTTCCTCGATGATGAGGTAGAAATGTTCTTCCGGCTTTTGGTAGGCTCGCTTGAGAATCTCCGTGAACGGCCCAGGAGTGAATTTGTATGAAATTTTTTCTCCGTCCGCTTTCGGCAGAATCTGCCCGATGAAATCGGCGTTGGTATATTCGGGGTGAAAGACCGTACGGATTTTGTTGAATTCGGCAACGCCTTTGAGCATCTCGTAAATCTTGTTGCTTTTGCCGCATCCCGGGACGCCGTAGTAGATGAGTTGAGATGGTTTGTGGGTGGAGTCGGATGCGAAAGGATCGGGAAAATTATCGGAATTGATATTATTTGCGAGAATTTTTCTTTGTTCTTTTTTCTCCCAATCAACCCAATCGGTCCAATCTGTTTCGGGAAGTTTTAAGCTTTCCCAAGAATCGTTCTTATTTAGGCTTGTACAATAAAGATGAAGTGTGTCGAAATGTTCTACAAATAATCCATAACAAGTCAAGCGTTCGTCAAAAGAGCTTTGGATCCGTTTGAAAGATTCTTCGTTTTTTATTTCACCAAATGTTGTATGTGGAGAGTATTTTATCGATCTTCTTCCAAAATGATGTTTCTCAGGATCTTGGATTTTTGTCAATAATAAAATTAATGGAGTGTTAGAAAATGCAATGACTTGATTGTTATTGTGAACTACAATAGAATCGAATTTACTTGCTATTTGAATTTCTTGAATTTGTGGAAATAAATATGAGTTGTTTCCTTGAATAGTGGTTTTCTGTTTTCCTAAAACGCAAGATATTTTTTCAAGGGGGACGATGTTGAAAAACATTCCTTTTAAAATGTTTTCGTATCCTTCCGCTTTAAAATAATATGGTGGTAAGTTGTTTTGTGTTTTTTGAGATTGACCTAAGGCTGTCTCCCATGAAGGACATTCTCCTGTTTGAGGTGAAAAAATAAATGAACCTT
>CAVKXR010000272.1:0-2936 GCA_963660275.1 Oscillospiraceae bacterium | reverse complement strand
TCGGTAGAGAGCTATACCATGTCGGATCGTCTGGCGGAAGGAAATAGAAATACTTGGCATTAGGCGGTTCCGAAGAAACAACCGTCGTTCCCAAAACAGCTGGATTTTCATACACATAGACAGACTTGCCAACTCCAGGACATTTTATATCAGAATCACCCGGTCTTCCAGTAAAAACCTTGTTAAACACACTTCCGTTTACGCCTTGAACTCCCGGATAATCAATATTTGTTCCATTTGAAGAAGTGAAATAGACAAATGTACTTGCATCATTCCCTTTAATCGTTGACAAATCGACAATATAGTAACCGCTAATTTCATCGTAAGCCGAAGCCGGGATTCGATTTTCCGTATTGCCATAATAAATGTAAAAATCAGTCCACTCAGCCGGAGCCTTCAAATAAGCAGTTCCCGAGCACGCTCCCCACGCCTCCCCAGCGCCAAGCACCAGCGCAAAACCCAAAATCAGCTTCACAAGCCACGGTTGTTTGCCAATTTTCAACGTCTTTTTCATAATATCTCCAAGGTGACACCTAAAACGGCCCCGATAAAAAGGTCGCATAATACGCTTGAAAACTATCTTTTTTTTGTGAAAGAGGGTAGTTTTTTCTTTGTGCCCCTCAATTTCGCGTTTACACCCGGCAACAGGCATATTTTTAACGACATTTTTTATTTTCAATTGCATTTTACTTGCTTATTCAGCGATAAAAAGCCATTTCGCTCCGGCAACATTCCATTTGCCACAAATTGTTTCAAAATTTTTACAGATTTTGCGGAAATTTTTCTGCCGCAGAACCGTTATAGACATCGGCCAATCGAACAAAGGACATCCATGCCCAAACGCAAGAAATTTCCAAAGAACGGTCCCTACGCAAACCTGATGACCGACCTTATCTTCAAGAAGGTTTTCAATCCCGACAACGCTTACACCAAAATCAATCTCATCAATTTTCTAAACGATATTCTGGAAGACCAGCTCGATAATCCGATAGAAGACGTTTTTTCCCTCGACAAGGAAATCAATGCAAGCGGTAGCCATAGTTCCCGAACGAGCATTTTCGACATGCACTGCCGGGACGCAAAAAAGCGCGTATTTATCGTCGAAGTCCAAATTCGACAGATGGAATTTTTCCTAAAACGTTCTTTTTTCTACGCAAGCCAGGCGATCGTCCGGCAGGGAATTCCGGGAGCGGACTACGATTACAGTTTTACCCCGGTCTATGTCGTCGCCATCAGCTGGCCAAATATTTTTGACGACGAGCGTTATGTCCACCACCTTTCCCTCTGCGACATAAAATCGCTACGCCCGAATCGGGACTTTGCCAGTTTTACATTTATCGAACTCCGAAAGTTTCCCGGAATCGGGACAGGATTCGATGCACTCCGAAATTGGATGTATCTGTTCCGCTACCTTCACACCGTTCAAAAATTGCCAGCGGAAATTCAAAAAGAACGATATACCCGATTACTCGAAATGACAAAAGTTGCTAAATTAAAACGAGAGGAACTTGAAATTTACGAGAAGGAAGTCATGAGTCTAGAATGGGACGAATACGCAGTCCGGAAAACCCGCGAACGACAAGACCGGGAACTCCGCGAAAAAGCGATCCGGGAAGGTCGGGAAGAAGGACTTAAACAAGGTCTTCAGAAGGGGCTGCAGAAAGGGGTTCGGGAAGGACGCCAAAAAGGACTCCGGGAAGGGAAACTCCGCACTCTGCTCGAAATGGCGAAAGGTTTCCGGGATGACGGTTTCCCGCTAGAAGCCATCGCCAAGCGTACGGGACTTTCCATCAAAAAAATCAAGGCTCTCTAACGGCTATTTCCGACGCATTTCACGGAAACGGTTTCAAAGGATTTCCCAAAAAGCTATCTTTAGGCGGAAATGCCCCAAAAAGACAAATTCAATCCAGAAAAGACTATTGCGGCAAACGCCAACACGCGTCCGATGCCTACCGCAGAGCCGAGACCGCACTTGGTTGTACTTTATCCGCGCCAGTGTTTTCGGCAAATTCCGCTTCTCCAGGGAAAAACCGTCATCGGACGGGGAAACGAAGCCGACATCCGACTAGAAGACGAGATGATTTCGCGCAGGCATTGCGAACTTTCCTGGGACGGGAAACGGATTACGCTCCGGGATCTGGATTCCACCAACGGAACGTTTGTCGACGGGACGCTTCTCTCGAACCGTCCCAAAACAATCGAATCCGAGAACAGGCTGCAAATCGGAAAGATGGTCCTGAAAATCGATTTCAAGGACCCGAGCGAAGAAGCTTTCGATCGCGAACTTTTCGAAGCCGCCACGACAGATCCGCTGACAAAGATTCCCAACCGTCGCTCCTTTGTGGAACGCGCTCTCGGGGAACTCGCCTGTGCAAGGCGCAAGAACCTCTATGCCCACGCAGTCATGTGCGACGTCGATCATTTTAAAAAGGTAAACGACACATGGGGACACCAGACGGGCGACATGATTTTGCGGACAATCGCCCAGATTTTTTCCCGGAACAAGCGGGAAAGCGATCTCTTCGCCCGCTACGGTGGAGAAGAATTTGTCTTTCTGCTCACGGAAATGTCCAAGGCGGACGCCCTGAAAAGCGCGGAACGTCTGCGCAAGGCCGTTGAAAACTACAGGTTCACCTTTGAAGACAAGACGATTCCCGTTACGATTTCCCTCGGAGTGGCTAGCTTCAAGGGAAAGGATATTCCGACCATCGATGCGATGATTACCGCTGCGGACAAGTATCTGTATTACGCAAAGGACCATGGCAGAAACCAGGTCGTCGGAGATACGCAAACACCGTGAGCCAAGTCGTCTCATCCTCCAAGTTGAACGCTATCGGAACAGCAAGCATTCCCCGGCTGCTTCTCGCATTTTCCGTTCCCGCCATCGTGAGCATGGTCGTCGAATCGCTTTACAATGTCGTCGATAGGTATTTTGT
>CAVKXR010000271.1:0-2949 GCA_963660275.1 Oscillospiraceae bacterium | reverse complement strand
GGGAATGACAGCGTAACAAGCCGGGGAATGACAGCATTCCGTGTCCCTCATACCGCACCCCGAAAGCCTTTTTTATTTTTAACCTCATGAACCGGAAAACGAAAAGACTTGAAAAACACAAAGCCTGGACATTCCTTATCTACAGCCGCTTTCTCTTGACATTTCTGCTGATCCTTGTCCAGCTCGCCTATTACGTCTATCTCTGTCTGCGTCTCACGCCGTACAACAATTTTCTGGTCGGCCTCAATTTCGTCATCAGCTTCGCATTTGTCATCTACCTCATCAACTCGTCGCAGAAAAACGACTTCAAGCTGGTGTGGTTGATTCCCGTCCTGGTTTTTCCGCTATTCGGAATTTCCATGTACTGCTTTACAAGGCTCAACTACGGGAAACGAAAAGTTGGCAAAAAACTTTCCCAGGCAAAGGAAATTACAAACAAGTTCACCGCAAGCGCAGACCATGACAAAAAAGCGCTGGAAAAATTTCCCGAAATTCGGGACATCGCCACTTACACGAAAAGCGTCGAACACTTTCCCTGCTTTTACGGCAACCGCACAACCTATTATCCGAGCGGCGAAGCGGCCCTTCCCGAAATGCTTGCCGCCTTGGAAAAAGCCGAGCGTTTCATCTTCCTTGATTACTTTGTGATTCAAATCGGAACTTTCTGGAACCAGGTTCTGGAAATTCTCGCCGAGCGTGCCAGGCACGGTGTACAGGTACGCATCCTCTTCGACAGCATCGGCTCTGTCGGACTGGCTTCGCGACGTTTTCGCAAGGCGCTCAAAGCCCTGAACATCGAAGCCCGGGAATTCATGCCGATGGTTCCTGTTTTCGACATGGGGCTGAACAACCGCGACCACCACAAAATCATGGATATCGACGGGAAAGTCTGCTTTACAGGCGGAGCCAACATTTCCGACGAATACATCAACCGGGATCATCACCGATTCGCTTATTGGAAAGACAGCGTTATCCAAGTAGAAGGAAGCTCGGTCCAATCCTTCACCAAGATGTTCCTCCAAATTTGGCATTCCCACGACAAAAAAGCTTTCGAAATCGAATCGGATTGCGAAAAATTTCTCACCGTCCAGCAACAGGAAATCGCAGCGGAGGGAGCAGTTCTCCCTTATGCGGACGACGGCTATAACTCCCAAGACATTGCCGAAAACATTTACCACTACATCCTGGGAAAATCACAAAAATATGTGCACATCATGTCGCCCTACCTGGTTCTCGACGATAGCATCCTCAACGCGTTAATTTTTGCCGCGGGCCGCGGCGTCGATGTAAAAGTAATCGTTCCCGGGCATTATGACCATTACATCACTTACTGCATCGGTCTAAGGTTCGCCAAGACGTTAATCCAAAACGGCGTTCATGTCTATCTGTACAAGCCGGGATTCATCCACTCCAAAATTTTTGTCGCAGACGATCTGATGGCAACCGTCGGATCCGTCAACTTGGATTACCGCAGCTTCTACTACCATTTCGAATGCGGCGCATTCCTCTTCAAGACCGATTCCATCCAGGACATCGAAAAAGACTTCCAAGCGACCGTTCTCCAGTGCGAAGAGTTGACGCTCGAAAATTACAACAGCCAAGTTTCCCGCACACGGCGACTGCTCGGATGGCTTTGCAAAATTCTTTCGCCCTTGATGTGACAAAGCCTACAGAAAAGGCTCCCGGAACCGGGAGCCTTTTCTTCGAAAATTTCGCTTTCGGAAATTAACGCTTCGAGAACTGGAAGTTCTTGCGAGCCTTCTTGCGACCGAACTTTTTACGTTCGACAGCGCGAGAGTCTCGCGTCATCAGACCTTCCTTCTTGAGAGCGGACTTGTCTTCCGCGTTGTTCGCCACGAGTGCGCGAGCAATGCCCAAGCGGACAGCACCCATCTGGCCGGCGATTCCGCCACCGTGGGCGTTGACTTCGACATCCCATTCGCCTGCATTGTTGAGAACAGCGAACGGAAGATTCGCGATCATGTCCTGGACATCGGAATGGAAATATTCCTTGAAATCGCGACCATTAATGGTACGCTTGCCGGTACCCGGCTTCAAGATAACTGCAGCGATGGCGTTCTTGCGACGACCCGTGCCACGGTAGATCTTTTTAGATTTTGCGGTAGTAATAGCTTTATCCTCCGTCCTAGAAATCGAGAGTTACGGTTTCGAGGTGTTGGGCCGCATGCGGCTGTTCCGCACCAGCGTAGATTTTAAGTTTCTTCATCATCTTCTTGCCCAGAGCGCTATGCGGGAGCATTCCCCAGATCGCTTCGGCGAGAGGTTCGGTCGGGTGCTTGGCAAGCAGAGCGTCGAACGTGATCCAGCGTTCGCCGCCAATGTGACCCGTGTGATGGAAATACTGCTTCTGCTGGGCCTTCTTGCCGGTCGTTCCGACCTTGCCCGCATTGATGATGACCACGAAATCGCCGGTATCGACGTTCGGGGAATAGATAGCCTTGTGCTTGCCCATCAAAAGACGGGCAGCGGCGCTGGCAACGCGACCGAGGGGCTTGCCTTCGGCATCGATGAGCTTCCACTGACGAGTGACCGTCTTGGGGTTCACCATAATGGTTTTCATATCGTTCCTCTAAAGTTGCTGTTCGGCACAAACGCGCCGCTACAGTGCAGTGCCAAAATTAGAAAGCCTGTTTTAAAAAGCAAGGGGAAAATTCATATTTTTTGTATTTTTGGCTAAGATTCGCTCTTTTTCATTCTATCAATTGTATTGATTATATTAATCATAAAACTAAAAAGGTGACTGACATCATTTTCCGGCAAGGCAAGTTCCCTAAAATTTTTCCAACCAGGAAAACAGCAAAAACTTTCCTCTGTAAAAAAAACAAAAAGAAACAAAGTTTTCCGGAAATATTTTCTTACACGAAAATTTTCACACATTCGCAAAATTTTCAAATATTTTTTCTTTTTATTTCGAAAATAGATTATATT
>CAVKXR010000270.1:0-2955 GCA_963660275.1 Oscillospiraceae bacterium | reverse complement strand
TCCCGGCCCGAGGCGCGGAAAGCGTCATCTCCGAGCTTTCGACGCGGCCCTTGGCAAGGACCTTTCCCTGCAAGTCAAAGAGAGCATAGGCTTTGCCGACCGGTGCGGCGAGGAACAAGAAGTTCTTGCCTGAAACGGTAACGCTCCATGAGAGAGAGGGGAGGTTCGCTACGAGGGCGTCGGAGGGTTCGGACGAGCTGCTTGAGTTTTTCCCAGCGGAACTCGACGAGGACTTTGCCGAAGAACCGGAAGAGGCTGCACTCGAACTGGAACTGCCGCTCTGCGGAATCTGGGTAGAATCGAAGATGGCACGTACAGTCAAATCCTTTATGAAAACGGTTGTTTCCTCCACCTTTACGCCATCGTCCGTGTACCAGCCAAAGAACCCCTTTCCTGCGGGAGGTTCGGGATCCTCCGGGAAGAAAATTAAACCTTTGTAGTTTGAATAGCGGAAAATTGTGGCATCGCCATCGTCGAAGAAAACCTTGTAAATAGGCATGAAGATTGAATCCGCAAAAACTGGATAACCCATGCTATCGCGACTCCAAACACCGCTGTTTTCTTCCGAGCCATTCGTCGTGTTGAGCATCCAGGCAAAACGGTCGTTCTGCATATCAGACGTGGATAGCCCCAAGTTCGGAGCGAGCGTAGATTTATCCGTTAGAAGATCAGAATCATAATAACAATTGCCGACCGTGCCACTGTCACTATAGACGACCCCAGCATTTGCGCTGTCCGCAATGCTAAAACTGTTAAGTACGATTGATTTATTCAAACCGACAAGGCCTCCTCCACCAGAAAGCATACCACTATAGGGCAAATTATCATAATTACTTAAGACATTCCCCAAATTTCTACAATTCATTACGGTTCCCAAATTTCGGCCCACGATGCCGCCGATATAGAATCCCAACCAGACCAGGGTGTTCGAAGACGATAGCAAACCTCCATTCTCACAGCCACTGACAGTTCCCTCATTCAAACCAACAATGCCACCCATTCCAGAGGAAGTGAAAACGTCGGAATTCAAAAAGACCGAAGCATTATTTATACAATTTTTCACCGTTCCCGAATTCCAGCCAACAACGCCACCTATACTTCCAAGGTTGAAGTTGGAACCAGAAATCGGTCCGCGATTCACGCAGTCTGTTATCGTACCCACATTTTGACCTGCGATTCCTCCGCCATTGTAGCCGGAGACCGATTCTTTATTGATACAGTCCGCCACCGTCCCTGCGTTCCAACCAGCGATACCGCCGGAGTTGTTGCCGGACGAGGTTAAGCCGTTATTCACGCAGCCTGTTACATTTCCCCGATTGAAGGCGACGATTCCTCCCGCATAAGCGCGCGAAACGATGGACGATTTCACCGACTTCAGATTTTTTATTGTCGCATTTTCTCCCGCAACCCCGAATATCCCGGCAAAATTTTCTTGTTCGGAGTATAATCCGTAAACGGTTCTCCCCGCACCATCAAAAGTCCCGTTGAAGATCACCGAGGAATCTTTGCCTATCGGCGTCCAGTTTATAGTACTCGTTTTGCTCGTGTCTCCCATAAACTTAATATCGTTTGCCAGCATCGCATTGATAGAATTTCTGCCTTTATTTACTTGTTCCGCAAACCAGGCCAGTTCCTCGACTTTCGTAATCTCATAAAAGATTTTACCGTTTACCCGCTTTGAATCCGGCTCGCAAGCAAACCCCGTCCAGTCCGCCGCATAAAGCGAAGCAGCCAAGCAGAAAAACAGGGTTAAAGCCAACTTGGACATTTTCATACTACGCTCCTTTTATAAATTGTCCTTGTCCGAAAGAATGTGTACAAGCCATTTGCAACTCCTTAAAACAGTGTCAGTCTTTGATGCAGCGGACAGAAAGCATTGCGTTCCTGCCTGGTTCTCCCACACTCAAGTCCGTTTCTTTGTAATGCAAATACAGCCCGCTAATGTTGTAAGTGTTCTGGTACTTCACCGTAGAGCTATGGAAGTACGCCTGATAGAGAACATCGTGGAAATGAGTCCCGCCCGTATTGCAACCCGCCGGTAAAACTCCGAAACCGAAAGCATCCGAACCATTGCCAGACGCTCCTTGGAAAATATTCCACACCCAACCGCTTGTCGATTTCAGCGCATAGCCGACAGAGTCCGTGTTTCCATCAAAAAGGGACTTCGCCACAAAGCGTTCTAACGTTTTCCATTCGTTGTCGCTAGGAAAGTGCCAGCCCTCGGGACACACTCCGCGAACCTGTCCGCTTGCGGAACACTCTGACAGTAAGCCGCAGCCCTTTCCATCATCGCTGAACACCGCAGCCGAATCCATCGCCGCAGACCACGTGTAAAGGCGACCGTAGGTTTCGCAATACGCGGTGCTGTCGTTGTAACAGAAACTCGAAGAATCCAAGTCCGCCGTTTTCACCAAATAAGCGTAATTCAGGTTTTCCGCCATCCACACCTGCTCGCCGATTTTCACTGCCAAATAGGTCTGGTTGTCTCGAGAGTCCGTGAATCGCCCAATGAGTTTCCTGCCATAGCATTTCCAGCTGGTATCCATCGGGTCGTAAGTCATTCCGCCGCACAGGTCATAGACATTCTCTTCAACGCAGAACTTTTCTGCCGGATCGAAAGGCTTTCCAGCGCAGGAATAGAGGGAATCACCGGCACAGAAGGCTTCTTCCGGGTCGTAGGCTTTATTTCCGCAAAGTGCCTTGTAGGACAAGACCGTATCCATGCCGCAAATTTGCGAAACGGTTCCGTCTCCGTTATCGATAATCGTGCAGCCGTCGCCGTCCGCGCCATTTTCACCGTCTTTGCCATTCACTATAGTTCCGACCGTGTCCCCGCCACATACGACAACGATCCCCTTCGTCGTAGAATCCGCTGTGCAGCCCGAACCATTCTCCCCGTCGGAGCCGTCCCTGCCGTTCAACGTCGCCCACACCGAATCCGCGCAGTAATAAACC